>JAZLEE010000073.1:0-12526 GCA_045615085.1 Candidatus Aphodosoma sp.
TGATTGGACCGAAGTTTACAATCAGTTTCTACCTCGTGTCAATAAAGTGAAAGATGTATTTCAACTATTCGACCTAATGGCAGAAATGATTGATGTGCTACAAGATGGGCATGTCAATCTTTATGCACCATTCGATGTTTCTTCATGCACAGGATGGTTTGACTCCTACCCTGCCGACTACAATGCCGATTTCCTATACCACCACTTCGACTCCGACCTACGTTCGGCTGGTGGTTTTGCTTATACCACTATAGATAATGGCAAAGTTGGCTACATCCGCTATAGTAGTTTCTCCAATGGATTTACTACGGCAAATTTGGCTTATATTGATGCCTATTTTCATCAACTAAACAAAGTTGAAGGTATCATCATCGACGTGCGCAACAATGGCGGTGGCTCATTGGGTTATAGCGAGTTATTGGCTTCGTGCTTTTTTAAAGAAAAAACGACCACTGGATATATGCGTCATAAAATAGACGTATGCCACGACTGTTTTTCCGACCCTACACCTATCGTAACCGACCCCAAAGATGCTCCTATCGACTGGAGCGAGAAAAAGGTAGCAGTGCTATCAAATCGTCGTTGCTATTCGGCAACTAACGATTTCATAGTAAGAATGAAACAAGCTCCCAACGCAATAGTGGTAGGTGGCATAACAGGTGGAGGTGGTGGCATGCCTCTATCGCAAGAATTGCCTAACGGCTGGATGGTGCGCTTCTCGGCTGTACCTATGTTTGATGCCGAGATGCAACACACCGAATTCGGCGTTAATCCCGACATCGAAATGCATATATCACCTGAAGACACTGATGACACAATATTGTTAGAAGGAATAAAAAGAATAATTAGGTGTTATTAATGTCCGACCCCGTCCTACAAGTCCAACAAGTCCGACTACTACAAAAGAGTAATTTGTGAATATTTGTGTCATCTGTGGGAGAATTACGATTAAACGAAGCAGAACAAAGTTTACTTTGATTATGCTGAGTGCTAGTAATTTCTTGAGCGCAGCGAAAAGATAAATCCGCATGGCACGCGAAGCGTAAAAATCTGTGAGATATAAATATATCAAGTTTATCTGAGTTATCTGTGTCATCTGTGGGAGACAAAAAAAAGAATTAAGAATATGAAATTTACAACGCCAATAAATATCAAACCAAATAAGACAATCGACCACAATTCGCGCATTGTGATGTTGGGGTCGTGCTTTGCCGAAAACATTGGTAAACGATTGACCGACTGCGGATTTAATGTGGTAGTAAACCCAATGGGTATACTCTACAATCCTTTGTCGATTGCCACAGCATTAGAGCGACTAATATCGGGCAAAGAGTTTACCGACAACGAACTATTCTATCACAACGGACTATGGGCATCGTTCATGCACCATGGTTCATTCTCGCATGCCGATAAGAACGAAACCCTTCGCATGATGAACGAACGATTGCAAGAAGGGCACGAACAATTGAAAAATGCCACACATCTCATCATCACCTTCGGTTCAGCAGAGGTATACGAGCGCGATGGCATGGTGGTGAGCAACTGTCACAAACTCCCAGCTCGCGAATTCACCCACCGACTATTATCAGTTGACGAGATAACAACTCTCGATTTTTGCAATAAGCGAGTACAAAACGAAAAATTCTCAATTCTCAATTCTCAATTCTCAATTCTTTTCACCCTTTCTCCAGTAAGATATATGGGCGAAGGAGCGCACCACGGACAACTCAACAAAGCCACCCTACTACTTGCCACCGACCAAATATGCAAAACGTCAAGGGCAGAATATTTCCCATCCTACGAAATCATGATGGACGAACTTCGCGACTACCGCTACTATGCCGCCGACATGATTCACCCATCAGAAGTGGCAGTTGACTACATATTCGAACGATTTGCCGACACCTATCTCACCGACGAAGCCATTCGCACAGCAGAAGAGGTGAAAAAAATAAAAAAATCACTCTCTCACCGCCCTCTCCACCCCGACTCCGAAGAATACGAAAAATTCCAAAAAAAGCTATCGCAACAAATAGATGCAATCGCTAAGAAATATCCCAATATAAAATTATAAACAAAAAAAACTTCATTTGCCAAATATGCAAATGAAGTTTTTTTATTGTAATGAGTATATTGTTTATTGATTAGACCATCATGTTGAGGGCTGATGGGATGATTTCGGCGGTGTATGGTCCATGACCATCGATAACTACACCATCGATTTCGACAAGTTGTGATTCGCTACCTTTGATTTTGAATCGTTTAGTGATGCGCATGTGACAACCTGAGAAGTTCCATAGTTCGCCACGGAAGAGATATGTGAGGGCTCCGAGGATTACCTTGAAAGTAGGTCGTGGGATGATATTGGTATGGAATACACCATCGGTTGGGTCGGCAGGAACTTGTTTGAGTCCGCCACCACAATAGCATCCATTTGCCACAGCAACAGTGAAGACTTCGTCCTCAATAGAATCGTTGTCGTAGACAATGTGCATTTTGGTTGATTTCCACTTAAATACCGCCATGAGCAGACTGAGTGTATATACCCAAGAATGCCCTCCATAGAGACTCCTCATATGTTCGGTGGTTTTGCACACTTGTCCATCGAGTCCTACACCCAATGCGTTGATAAAGTAGCGAGTACACTCTTCGCCATCGACATAATAGGTAAGACGACCGATATCGACCTTCACACGATTGCGCTCATAGAAGCGGTCGGAAAGTTTGCGTTTAGACTTGAGCAAACCCCAATAACGAGCCCAGTCGTTGCCAGTACCATAAGGAATGAGTGCAATAGAAACTTGGTCTTTATCTTCGATATTAGAGGTATAAATACCATTTACAACTTCGTTGAGAGTGCCATCACCGCCAACAACAAGCAAATTGCGGAAACCGCGTTCGACAAGATGACGAGCTATTTCGATTGCGTGGGCAGCATATTGGGTAGTCCACACTTGGAATTCGATTTCGGCACGTTTGAGGGTGCGATACATCTTAATCCAATCGCGACGCAAACGTTGTTTGCCTGCTTTAGGATTGAGAATCACAGCCCATTTTTCGTCTCTCAAATTTGCCATAATTTTATAGTTTATAGATTATAAAGGTTAATTTTTACATAAAAGTTGGTCGATGAGTGTGAGTGCTGCCATGGCACGCACTACGGCTACAGCACGTGGAGCAACACAAACATCGTGACGACCAGATATTTGCAAAGCAATAGGTTGCTTGGAATCGGTGATTGTGCGTTGTGGTTGTGCTAACGACGAGACTGGTTTGAAAGCTACGCGGAAGTCGATAGACTCGCCTGTGGTGATGCCACCAAGGAGTCCGCCAGCACGATTGGTGTTGAACTTAACTTTACCTTTGCGGATAAGCATTTCGTCGTTGCTCTCAGAGCCTTGAGCTGCAGCGGCAGCCATGCCAAGACCATATTCGAAACCTTTGGCAGCTGGAATTGACATCATAGCTGCGGCAAGTTGAGCTTGCACCTTATTAAATATAGGCTCGCCTACGCCAGCAGGCACGCCTTTGATACTACAACGCACTGCCCCACCAACAGTGTCGCCCTCCTCACGGAGTTGCTCGATAAGGTCGAGCCAAAGGGCTTCGGTGAACTTATCGGGACAACGAAGTGGACTGCTGTCGACATCGTTGCCATCAGTTTGGTCTGGGATGAGAATTGGTCCGATTTGGTCGACATACGCCTCGATAGTAATGCCCATTGCTTGCAAGAATTGCTCGGCAATGGCACCTGCTACGACTTGAGCGACTGTGGTACGAGCAGAAGCGCGTCCGCCACCACGGTGGTCGCGAATGCCATAGCGCATATCGTAGGTGTAGTCGGCATGACCTGGACGATAGATATGTTGCAATTCGGCATAATCTTCGCTACGAACATCTTTGTTGCGCACAAAAAAGGCAATAGGAGTGCCGAGAGTTTTGCCCTCGTAGATACCAGAAAGGAATTCTACCCTATCTACCTCGTTGCGTTTAGTTGCACCCGCCACATTCTGAGGAGAACGCAGTGCGAGACGATGTTGTATGGCTTTGAAATCAATGCGTATGCCTGCTGGGCAACCATCGATGACACCTCCTATGGCTGGTCCATGGCTTTCGCCAAAGGTGGTTAGTCGGAATATATGACCGAATGTGTTCATAATCTTGTGTAATGCATAATGCAGACTGCACAATGCACAATTTATAGTTTTTAGAATTGAAATATCAAATAAATTGACATTATATCCACCACGCGATACACACTGTGAGTATGTATTTTTGAGGTAGGAGTTAGAAGTTAGGAGTTAGAAGTTAGAAGTTAGGAATTGTATCCAACTTCCGACTCCTACTCTTTATTCTGATATTAGCAGCAACCGCCACCGCAACCTGAGCAGCCGCCTTCGCCACATGAGTCGCATGAGCAACCGCCACCACAGCCGTGGTGCATCATTGCGTGGAGTTCTTCTTCAGAAGGTTGAGTTACGCTGATGATACGACCAGAGAAATAGAGGTCTTCGCCAGCAAGTGGGTGGTTGAGGTCGACTTGTACTGTATCGGCTTTCACTTCAACGATTTCGGCATTGATACGATTGCCTTCGTTGTCAACAAGAGGTACGATTGCGCCTGGGAATACTTTTTCGCCATCGAATTCGCCATCAATCATAAAGATAGCTTTTGGAAGTTCGATTACGCTTTCTTCTTCATATTCGCCGTAAGCATCAACAACAGGAATCATGAATTCGAATTTGTCGCCTTCGCCAAGGCCTTCGAGGTTTTCTTCGAATTTAGGGAGCATCATGCCCATGCCGTGGAAATATTGAAGTGGTTGTTCTGGAGTTGTTTCTTCCATGAGTTCGAGTTCACCTTTTTCAGTTTTAACAGAGAGTTTGTACTGAAGGATAACGAGTTTGTTTTCTGAAATTTTCATACTATTAAAAATTTTAGTAATGAGTAGAGAGTAGTAGCGACTACTAACTGCTCAGAGGGTTAATATTATATTGTTTTTGTTTATTTTCGTTTGTCGAGCCAGTTGATATTGGCACTGCGACCAGAACGCTTGTCGTATTTGAGGTCACGAAGCATAGAGGCATTGGCTCCAATTGTGACCATAAAAGATTTGTAGAGACCAAATGGCGACACAGATGCAGAGAGCGCCCAACAGTGGAGGTCGCGATAGATGGACATTGAGGTTTGAGTGATTTTCCAATTTTCGAGGTCGACTGAACCTGAGAAATTCATTCGCCATTTAGGTGTTGGTTGCACACTACCACTGAATGTGAGACTATGAGTGTATCTGAGTTTATAAGCCGAAGTATTAGGGTTGTAGAACTCTTTTGTCATTTTTTCGGCAAAACCAAATGAGTAGTTGACAGTGAACGACCATGGAATTTTGATTGGCACATATCCTCCACGATCCTCTTCTTCGATATCTTCGGCATCGGTATCTTCTTCGTTCTTATTGCCAAAAATACCATCGATTGGTTCGCCTGTGATTGGGTCGCGCTCGATATGAGCATTAGGATCGAGAGGGTCTTCCATTGCAGCATCGAGACCAGTTTCTTCTTCGGTCGTTTTCTTCTTTTTTTTCTCTTTTTTCTTGAATGTGTCGTTGTTGAACGTATAAGAGAAACTTGTGCGTGTACCTTTGAAGTGCATCATTTCGCCATGATTCCAGTGGAGTTGGCCTGTGCGAACGATGTTACCTTTCTCGTTAGGAAGATAACGATATGGGTCGAATTGTCCGCTAAGGTTAAGCGAAAAACGCTTGGTGAGTTTGAGACGAATAGAGGTAGAAAGGTTGCTCCAATTCATTGAGTCAGCAGCAAAGTTGTAGCCCCAATTGAGTGAGAAATTGTCGATAAGACTGACCTTCTTGTATGCCATACCAGTAGAATCGCTTTTATCTTTCACCTTCATCTCGACATTATTCTGCAATCCGAAACTAAGAGTTGATGATACACCTCGACCTGGCACACCATACATCCCTTGTGAATAAGGCGAATAGATAACCTCCTCTTGAGAGATTGGATTCACACTATTTTTGTCGACAATGGTTTTGGTGTAAGAATCGTAGAAATTGAAGAATTCAGAACCAAAGTCGGGATGATAAGAGAAACTGAGCGATGGAGTCATGACATGGCGAATGCGGTCGACATAATCGCCAAACCATTTGCGGTATGGGGTGTAATATCCGTACAACTTAGTAGAAAAAGAGGCATTGGTTGAGAAATCGTAGACACGATAGAAACCATAGGTTGTATCTTGGATTTCTTCTTGACGTGTGAGATCCCAATCGCGAGTGATGCGATTGAAATACCAACGTTCGTTGTAACTTTCGCTAATCGAGAAGTTGATATACTTGAAGAAAGTGAACGATGCCGATATTGGCAACGAGTGTTTCACACCATTCTTCCAATCGCGAACAAAAGAAGAATTTAACAACATGTTTTCTTTTGTATTGATGCTATTGCTCGCTGTCATGGAATAACTGAGACGAATTTTTTCATACCAACGTTCTTTGCCAATGGCTTTTTTGCGTTTGAATGGATAGACTTGCGACATATTGACACTGAGCGTAGGCAAAGTGAGCGATATAGAAGAGTCCTGAGTACGCTGAGTGAGCGAGGCATTGAGCGAGACGCTCCACGGACTTTCGGGGAAACGCTGAGTGTAGTTGATAGAAGAACTTGTTACGTTCTTCGACTGCTCGGCTGGATTGTAGTAGTTGTTGATATTGCTTGTGTTATAACCACTTGTAGAGAAATCGACCGATGCCGAGAATGATGAATATTGACTGGCTTTGGCATCTTGTTGATGACGCCAAGTGACACGGAAGTTTTTAGACTTAGAATAGTCTTTTGTGTTCTTCTCCCCTCTTACGTCCTCACGATAAGTGAGATTGATAGAACCACTGAATTTATAACGCAAACGATATTGACTTGCAAGCGCTATAGCCCAGGTGCCTTTGGTATAGTAGTCACCAAGGATTTCGAGGTCGATATAATCATTGATTGCCCAATAATAACCGCCGTTTTTGAGGAAAAGACCACGCTCGAGCTCTTCACCAAATTGTGGCATAATGATACCAGAAGCATATTTTTTGGTTATAGGGAAGAAACCAAAAGGTACAGCCAATGGCAATGGCACATCGGCAAGGACAAGATAGGCTGGTCCGGCTGCCATGTGACTACCTGGTTGGAGTTTAGCCTTTGTGAGTTGAAGGTAAAAGTGCGGATGGTCGTGATCTTCGCAAGTTGTATATTTACCACCCTTCATAAAAAAGGATTGGTCCTCAAACATTTTGGTCTGATCGGCTATAATGTAGCCCTCATCTTGCTGGGTGACAACACGACGCACATAGGCTTTTTTAGTCTTGAAGTTGTAACTCATATACTTAGACGAGTACGACTCGGTACCATCATTAAACACAGGGTCGCCAATTGAATTGCCAAGCGAATCGGTTGTACCAATTGCATAGACAGTAGAACTATCTAATTTGAAACGAATATATTCAGCTTGAAGTTCGATTGGCTTCGCTTGCATATACTTCACCTTGCCATCGCCATAGAGATAACCTGTGCCATCCATAAGGAAAACAATAGAGTCGCGGGCTTGATACTGCACTTCGGCATCGAGCATTTCTTTCTTTTCTTTAGGCACAGAATCGACAGTTGATGTTTGAGTAGAATCTATAGCAAGAGAGTCTGCTGAAACGTCATTCAATGTATCATTGAGCGCATTCAACGCAAAATCAGAAGATAAAACAGTGTCATTTTGAGACACAACAACAGCATTAGCATCAAAAATTCCACAATATAAGAGAATGATGCCAATTACAAAAAAGACTTTTTGTAAATATAACCTACTGTTTATCAATAAATTTTACCTAAAGATTTTTACAATTTTCAGTTAACACAAAATTAACGACAAAGATAATAAAAAATTATGAGATAATCTAATAAAAATGTAGTTTTTGTGAAGTAAAATACAAAGATTACAAGTTTACTTTTTTTTACATTTTTCTACTTGCCAATATTACTTTTTTTTAGTAACTTTGCAAAAAATTATATCCATACGTATGAAAGCAAAATTCTATATTTTATTTACACTCTGCATACTTTTTGCAACTGCCATTTCAGCTAAGCAATTCACCGTTGTGTTGGATGCTGGTCATGGAGGGAAAGACCCTGGCGCTGTGGGCAAAATGGGCCAAGAAAAGAATATCAACTTGAACGTTGCTCTTGCAGTGGGTAATCTTATCACAGAGAAATATCCAGATGTGAAGGTAGTGTACACTCGCAAAACCGACAAATACGTCACACTACAAGAACGTCCGAAAATAGCAAACGAAGCTGATGGCGATTTGTTTATTTCGATTCACACCAACGCAAGCGAATCATCAAAAGCATATGGTGCCGAAACATTCACGTTAGGGCTCTCGAAATCGCAAGCAAACTTCGAAGTTGCAAAACGCGAAAACTCGGTGCTATTATTAGAGGACGGTAACAAAGAGACATATCAAGGTTTCGACCCTACCTCACCTGAATCATACATCATGTTTGAGTTCATGCAAAGCAAATATGTAGACCAATCGGTTGAAATAGCCTACTATATTCAGAAAGAATTTGTAGAAATCAAACGTCTCGACCGTGGTGTACGTCAAGCTATTTTCTGGGTATTGCACCAAGTGAAAATGCCAAGTATTTTGATTGAATTAGGCTTTATCACAAACCCTAATGAAGAAAAATTCTTATTGTCAAGCGAAGGCCAGACTAAAATGGCAAATTGCATATTTTCTGCATTTGAAAAATACAAACACGAGTATGACAAAAGAACTATCACTACGCCACAAATAGAACAAAAAACACCTCAAAAACCAACAGAAAAAGAGACTCCAAAAAAGAAAGAGAAAAAACAAAAAGAGACTCCAAAAGCTGACACACAAAAAACTGAGGTTCAAAAAATTACATCTACATCTAACATAACATACAAAATACAAATATTCAGTTCGCGCACACCTATTGCAACAGACAACTACGACTACAAAAGAGCTCAAAAATTGGGCAAAGTAGATTCGTTTTTTGAAAACAATTGGCACAAATATACCTGTTGCCCCACAAATACATTCGAAGAGGCAAAAACAGCATTAGAAGAGGTGAAAAAATCATTCAAAGACGCTATGATTGTTGCTTTCGAAAATGATAACAAGATATCAGTACCTGATGCTGTTGAAAAAGAAAAAAACATCCAAGAATCAAACAAGAGCAACATTGTATTCAAAATACAAGTGTTCAGTTCGAAAACTTTGGTGCCAACCAATAATTCGGATATGCAAAAAATACAAAAATATGCACCAGTGACACACTACACCGAAAATGGATGGTATAAATATACATGTGGTGACACCAACTCGCTTGACGAAGCAAAAGAAAAACTAAAAGAGATACAAAAATTTCTCAAAGATGCTGTTATTGTCGCATTCGAAAACGAGACAAAAATATCTATTACTGAAGCATTAAACAAACAAAAATAAAATATGACAAAGAAAACTTTTTTTACAAAAGAGGTTAAAATTGGACTCTCTTTTGTTGTTGCATTAGCATTCTTGGTTTGGGGTATCAATTTCTTGAAAGGGGTCAATCTTTTCACTCCAAGTAATCACTACTATTTAAAATATGAAAGCGTAGATGGTTTGGTGGTTTCTAATGGTGTATTTATAAAAGGATACAAAGTAGGACAAGTCAGAGATATAAAATACGACTTCACCCAAAAAGAATCATTCACCGTAGATATATTGATGAATCAAGATATCAAATTACCTCAAGGTACTATCGCATATCTTTTTGACGAAAGCATGCTTGGTGGAAAAGGTATTAACTTGGTTTTTGCCGATAACAAAGAATACCACACATCTGGTGATACTTTGCTCACAGATAAGGATGGTGGTTTAATGGCAT
Organism: Candidatus Aphodosoma sp.; assembly: GCA_045615085.1. Classification (GTDB taxonomy): domain Bacteria; phylum Bacteroidota; class Bacteroidia; order Bacteroidales; family Paludibacteraceae; genus Aphodosoma. The sequence continues at coordinate 9,954 of JAZLEE010000073.1, forward strand.
CTTTGGCTAGCATTGTGCCAACTATACAATCGACAATCAATCACGTTGACTCTCTTGTACAATCGGCTAATATACTCTTAAATTCAAACAGAATACAAAATAGTTTGAATAACATCGAATCAATTACTGCCGAATTGAGCAAAACATCACGTAGCTTGAATGGTTTGATAAATCAACAATTCCCTCCTATCATTGATAATGTTAACTCTATTTGTACAGACTTAAAGAATGTAACTGGACAATTAAGCAACATCCAATATCAAGACATTATTCAATCATTGGATTCTACTCTCGTAAATCTCGAACAATTTACAAATAGCATCAATTCACCAGATGGTCCGCTCGGACTATTGTTGAACGACAAAAATCTCTACAATAGCATCAATGCAACAGTAAATAGCGCCAATAATTTATTGATAGATTTGCAAGACGATCCAAGACGCTATCTATACCCTTTGGGCAAGAAAAAGAAAGATAAAAAATAACGAGTAACGCTCTTGCTTATTTTTAACAAATCTAAATAACCAAATACTGTAAAAAAATATTATTTTAGATTTAGAAATAAGATAAAAGCCCAATTTTCAACATTTTGGGCTTTTATTTTTTTCGATACAGGATAAAATACAAGCACAACATAAAAACCTATAAATTAACACATTACACACATACTCATTATAAAAAAACACTAATAATCAATAAATTATAGTAAAGGTTTTGAAAATAAACGAGATAGAGTAAATAAAATTTCTCAATTTGAAAATAGACTTTTTTATTTCAAAAAAAATTACGAAATTTGTATCGTAAATCCTCGACAGAATAGCTCTGTTATAAATTCCTAAATATCAAGTCATTTTTATCGTACAGCCCTTCTTATGTAGATTTGAGGGGGAGGAATTTATCGGGTTTTCGCGAAAAAAGTATTCATTATAGAATATAAAGAGATATGGAACAACATGTAGAACTCTGGAACCGATGTCTTTCGATTATAAAAGACAATATAGGTGAATCAATGTACAACACTTGGTTCGCCCCTATCGTGCCATTGAGCTACAAAGACAACAATCTTGTATTGCAAGTTCCATCTCAATTCTTCTATGAATATATTGAAGAGCAATTTGCATATCTTTTGCGTCAAACATTAAATCGTGTAGTAGGTCCAGAGGCGATGTTGCTATACAAGATTATGATTGACCACAATACCGATAATGGTTCTACAATATTGCCACCATCAGGTAGTTCGTCGCAAGAAAAAGTTGCATCGCAAGAAGTGGTTGTAACCACACCATTCACAACTATCGAACGAACAACTTTCGACCCACAACTAAATCGCAATTACAATTTCTCTAATTATATAGAAGGTGTAAGCAATCGTTTAGCTCGTTGTGCAGGTCTAAATATTGCAGAACAACCTGGTCGCTCTATCTTCAACCCAATATTCATTTGGGGAGCATCAGCCGTAGGCAAAACACACCTTGCAAATGCAATCGGATTAGCAGTAAAAGAAAACTATCCAGAAAAACGCGTACTCTACATTTCGGCCAACCTTTTCCAAATGCAATATTCTGATGCTGTATGTCGCAATCAATCAAATGACTTCTTGAACTTCTACCAAAGCATAGATGTATTGATTATTGATGATATACAAGAGTTGGCAGGTAAAACAAAAACTCAAAATACATTCTTCCATATATTCAACCACCTACATCAATTAGGCAAACAATTGATTATGTGTTGCGACCGTGAACCAAGCAAACTTGAAGGCATGGAAGACCGCTTACTTAGTCGTTTCAAATGGGGACTAATTGTAGAAATCGAAAAACCAGACTTTAACCTCCGCAAAGCAATTCTCAAACACAAAGCATACCGCGATGGTATCGAAATACCTGAGAATGTAGTCGACTACATAGCCGAAAATATTACTCGTAGTGTCCGCGACTTAGAAGGTGTATTAGTATCTCTTCTTGCTCATTCAACCTTGATGAATGCCGAAATCAATCTTCAATTGGCACAAAAAATAGTAGGCAACGTAGTAGAAATGCCAACCATCGAGAAAGAGAACATCACAGTTGATAAAATCTGTAACATAGTATGCCAATACTACTCTCTACCACTCGAAGCGATAAATTCATCAAGCCGTAAACGCGAAATAGCCGAAGCCCGTCAAGTAGCAATGTACTTAGCTCGCACCCACACCAATACATCACTTGCCGTTATTGGACAATCAATGGGCAATCGCGATCATACAACCGTATTATATGCTTGTAAAACAGTGCAAAATCAAATGGATGTTGATTCTACATTCCGCGAACGCATTCACACCCTCGAATCTCAAATACAACAAAAATAATTGTTAAAAAATCCGTTTGAACAAAAAATCAAACGGATTTTTTTGGTATAATAAAAAAAATTTGTAACTTTGCACCGAATTTATCACAAGCAACAAACGCAGTATGAAATTTAATCGTATCAAAGCACATATCGCAGCGTTTCTTGCCATACTGATGGTGAGTTATTTTGCATCGATGACTATTTGCCTCCACACACACGAGGTAAATGGTGTTGTTGTAATGCAC
>JAZLEE010000074.1:0-7898 GCA_045615085.1 Candidatus Aphodosoma sp.
GAAATCATTTGGTGACCAAGGCAGATACCAAAGATAGGCAATTTGCCACGCAATTCGCGCACAAGGTTGATGACAGTTTGCACATCTTCAGGGTTACCAGGTCCGTTCGAGAGGAACAAACCATCTGGTTGGAATGCGAGAATCTCTTCTGCAGTAGTGTCATAAGGCACAACAGTCACATTACAACCACGAGCATTCAATGCGCGGATGATATTATATTTGATACCGCAGTCCACTGCGATAACGTCATATTTGTGATTAGGCGTACGTGAGAACCAGCGTTTTTTGCAACTTACTTGTTTCACGTGGTCATGCATGATAGGCGTATTTTTCAATTTTTCGAGAGCCTCTTCTTTGCTCACCGAAGCATCAGTGATAATTACGCGTTGCGAACCTTCCGAGCGGATGATACGAGTAAGACGACGAGTGTCAATGCCCATAATACCTGGGATATTGTGTTCTTCAAGCACTTCAGCCAATGTTTTTGTGTAGCGGAAGTTCGAAGGCACATCGTTGTACTCTCTCACGATAAGACCACCACAAGTAGGGAATTTTGTTTCGTAGTCTTCATCAGTGATACCATAGTTACCAATCAATGGATATGTCATCACCACCATCTGACCAGTGTACGATGGGTCCGAGATAATCTCTTGATAGCCCACCATCGACGTATTGAAAACGATTTCGTTCACAGCCTCGCGGTCAGCACCGAAGCCATATCCGAAGAATTCACATCCGTTTTCAAGCACGATTTTTTTATTGTAAGGAGTCATATTTTGATATTTTATTGTTTTTTTTGAAACAGAAGTATAGGAGCTATTCACTTTCTACTGGTTATTTGTACAAAGTGTAAACAACTTCACCCTTCACCATAGTCATCACACACTCAGCATTCACTTTCCAACCAGCAAATGGTGTAGATTTACCACTCGACAAAAAGTGGTTAGGGTTAAGTTTATAATCCGCGTCAAGATTGAAAATCGCAAGGTCTGCGTTTTCGCCTACAGTCACAGGCGCAAGACCCATCACTTTGCGAGGATTAGTCGACATAAGTTCAATCAAACGCTCCATAGTGATGATATTTTTTCTCACCAAATAAGTAAACAACAATGGGAATGCCACCTCAAGACCAGTGATACCGAAAGCACTATCTTTCAAACCGCAAATCTTTTCAGCAGCCGAGTGTGGTGCGTGGTCAGTTGCAATACAGTCAATAGTACCATCTTTCAAACCTTGAATCAATGCCAATTTATCTTCATTAGCACGCAAAGGCGGATTCATTTTGTATGCACCATCTTCGCGAAGGTCCATGTCAGTCAAAATCAAGTAGTGAGGCGCAGTTTCACAAGTCACAGGCAATCCCTCACGTTTAGCTTGACGGATAAGTTCTACCGACTCTTTTGTCGAAATGTGGCAAACGTGGTATCTACAGCCTGTTTCACGCACAAGATTTATATCTCGTTCTACTTGTTTCCATTCGCTTTCGGACGAGATGCCAAGGTGACCATTTCTGCGAGCATATTCACCATCGTGGATATAACCACCCTTCAACAATTCATTCACCTCGCAGTGCGCCACAATCATTTTATTCAATTTCTTACATTCAATCATTGCTTTGCGCATAAGTTCGTCCGATTGCACGCCCTTACCGTCATCCGAGAATCCAGCCACGTATGGAGCAAGAGCAGCAAAGTCAACCAACTCACCTTCGCCACGACCGCCCATAGTGATACATCCATAAGGGTGTACTTTTATTTTAGCATCGCTACGAATAGCGCGAAGTTGAACATTAAGATTTTCTGTCGTATCTGGTGCAGGATGCAAATTCGGCATAGTATATACATCCGTATATCCCGCACGTGCAGCTGCTGCTGTACCCGATGCCACTGTCTCTTTGTGCTCAAATCCAGGCTCACGCAAGTGTACGTGCACGTCAACCAAACCTGGCAATATCGACAATCCAACCACATCAATTACTTCAGCCTCTTCATCCTTAATCGAAGTGCGCACTTCGGCAATTTTGCCGTCAACAATCAAAATGTCTGTCTTCTCAAATCCGCAATCGCGAAAAATCAAACCATTTTTAAGCAATAATTTTCCCATAGAATAGATTTATATATTTTTATTTTTTTTTGTTTCGACCAAAAAAAAGAGCAACTATCTATTAAAAAATAGTTACTCCTTGATATCAATAAAACAATAGAAAACAGACGCTTGCGATGCTAATTGCACAGCACCGAGCGGATAATAACTATGTTTTCTATTATTCAAGTTCATATAAGTAGATACGTATAGCCTAAATTTGTGCAAAGTTACAAAAAATAACTCGTCCGTGCAAGAAAAAATATTACAAAATTCATCTAAAAATAAAAGCTATTTTTTATCCCAATTCTTCCCTTTATCTCGGTTCATCTGCAATTTAGTTGAAACCCATTATTTTCAACCTTTATCTCCTTTATCCCCTTTATCTTTTTCTATAAGTACTCACAGTGCGTGCATCCTATTAGCAGTTAGGCTAAAAACCTAGATAGCGAAGCGTCTAGATTGCCTAGATCGTCTAGAAAAACCATACTTGCCAAAAATCCGGAATATCAGGTATTTCCAGAATATCCGTATAAAAACACCCCTTTCAACATTCCCCTTTTCAACTAAACTGACGAAGAATCCAATTCTTCCCTTTATCTTAACATACTATAAATATAGGATAAATATACTATAAACATACTATAAACATACTATAACCTAATTTTTACACTAATTTAATCCTTCTAAATATCTCTTATCTCTACCAAACTAAATTTATAACGAATCTACTAGTTATCCCTCAAAATATCAGTCATTTACAAAAATAACTAATTCCTGTGGGTAAATACTTGCAAATCGCAAAATAATTTTGTATCTTTGCAAGTTGAAATTTTTCTTACGAGATACAATGAGAATAGACATAATTACAGTATTACCCGAAATGATGGAAGGCCCGCTAACATGCTCTATATTAAAGCGTGCGCAAGAAAAAGGCCTTGTAGAAATAGTAGTCCACAATTTGCGTGATTACTCAACCGACGTGCGCCGTCGTGTCGACGATTATGCTTTTGGTTTTGGCGCAGGAATGGTGTTGCAATGCGACCCAATATTCCGTTGTATCGAAAAGTTGAAGTCCGAACGCGACTACGACGAGATTATTTTCACTGCTCCCGATGGCGAACAATTTTGTCAACCTATGGCAAATCAACTCAGCCTCAAAGAGAATATTATCATTCTTTGCGGTCACTACAAAGGTGTGGACCATCGCGTGCGAGAGGCGTTGATTACTAAAGAGATATCAATTGGCGACTATGTCCTCACTGGTGGCGAGATGGCTGCGGCTATTATCTCTGATGCTATCGTGCGCTTGATTCCAGGCGCAATTGGCGACGAACAATCTGCTCTTTCCGATTCATTCCAAGACAATCTTTTAGCTCCGCCAGTCTATACTCGTCCTGCCGACTATCGTGGTATGAAAGTTCCCGAAATTCTCCTTAGTGGCAACGAACGCAAAATTGCTGAGTGGGAACACGAAGTGGCATTAGAACGAACAGAACGCCTTCGTCCTGATCTTCTTTAATACACAATTCGCAATTCATAATTCATAATTTTTAACTTTCAACTCTCAACTTGTATGCAACGACTACAACGAATGGCTAATAAGGCAATGAAAGATTATGCGATGCTTTCCGATGGCGATCGCATAATGATTGGTTTGTCTGGCGGCAAAGATTCGTTGGCTTTGGTCGAAGTATTGGCTGCGCGCCAGCGAATTTTCAAACCGAAGATTGAGGTGATGGCATGCCATGTCAGTGTAGAGAATGTGCCTTATCAGTCTGATATCGAGTATTTAAAAGCATTTTGCGAAGAGCGGAATGTCAAATTTATTCACAAAACTACTCGTTTCGACGAAGACACCAAGGATGGTCGTGGACCATGTTTTCTCTGTGCTTGGAATCGCCGTAAAACTCTATTCAAAACTGCCGAGGAGTATGGGTGTACAAAATTAGCTCTTGGTCATCATAAAGACGATATTCTCGAAACTCTCTTGATGAATCAAATCTTCCAAGGTGCTTATGCCACTATGCCACCTGTGTTGAGAATGGCGAAGTTTGATATGACTATAATTCGTCCACTTGCCTTGGTGCGCGAGGCAGAAATTGAGGCAATTGCCGAGGAGCATGAATATCGCAAGCAGATAAAAAATTGTCCTCACGAGAAGGTGAGCAATCGTCCACAAGTGCGCGAAATCCTAAAACGTATGGAAGAACTCAACCCCAATGCAGCTAGTAGCCTTTGGGGCGCAATGTCTAACATTCAGACAGAATACCTTGTTTAGAGTGAGAAGTTAGGAAGACGGAGTTAGAATGATAAAAAATAATTAATAAAATAATAAATAATAGAATTTGAGATTGAGTAATAATTCTCAATTCTCAATTCTCAATTCTCAATTCTCAAAATATGCTTACACTAAAAATGATTTTGGAGAACCGCGAAGATGTGGTTCGCCGTTTGGAGAAAAAACATTTTGCTGCTGCGGCAGAAATGATTGATAACGTGATTGCAGCTGATGCTCGCCGTCGTGCAGCTCAACAAGAGTCTGACTCTATGCAAGCGCAAATGAACCAATATGCTAAAAGTATTGGTGGTTTGATGAAAGAGGGCAAAAAAGAAGAAGCCGAAGCTGCTAAAGCCGAAGTTGCTAAGCTTAAAGAAAAAAGTGCTGAACTCAAAGCTGCAATGGAAGAGGCTGAAAACGAGGTGCGTAACCTATTGTTGCAAATTCCTAACGTACCTAACGACTCTGTGCCTGAAGGTCGTACTGCCGAAGATAACGTAGTAGAACGCGAAGGTGGCGAAAATCCTGTATTCGATGGTTTCGAACCTCTTCCTCACTGGGATTTGGCTAAGAAATACGATCTTATCGACTTCGAAATGGGTGTGAAAATCACAGGTGCTGGTTTCCCTATATATAAAGGTAAAGGTGCACGCCTTCAACGTGCTTTGATTAACTTCTTCCTTGACGAAGCTCGCGAAGCTGGCTATCTTGAAGTTGAGCCTCCTTATGTTGTCAACGAAGCAAGTGGTTATGGCACTGGTCAATTGCCTGACAAAGAAGGTCAAATGTATCATGCTACTGCCGACAATCTCTACCTTATCCCTACTGCCGAAGTGCCTGTTACTAATATCTTCCGCGATGTTATTCTTAGCGAAAAAGAGTTGCCTCAAAAAATGTGTGCTTACTCGGCTTGTTTCCGTCGCGAGGCTGGTTCTTATGGCAAAGATGTGCGTGGTCTTAACCGTTTGCACCAATTCAATAAAGTAGAAATTGTGCGCATCGACAAACCTGACCACTCTTACGAAAGTCTCAACGAGATGATTGCTCACGTAGAGAATTTGGTGAAAAAACTCGAATTGCCTTATCGTATTCTCCGCCTTTGCGGTGGTGATATGAGTTTCACTTCTTCTATCACTTTCGACTTCGAAGTATACTCTGCTGCGCAACAACGCTGGTTGGAAGTTAGCTCTGTTTCTAACTTCGAAAGCTATCAAGCCAATCGCATGAAATGTCGTTATAAAACAGCCGAAGGCAAAACCGAACTTTGCCATACTCTCAACGGTTCTGCTTTGGCATTGCCTCGTATCGTGGCAGCTTTGCTCGAAAATCATCAAACTGCCGAAGGCATCCGCATCCCTAAAGCATTGGTGCCTTACTGCGGGTTCGAAATGATTGACTAATCCTCAATCCTCAATTCTCAATTCTCAATTCTCAATTCTCAATTTGTAGATGGCTAAAGATAAAAAAGTATACGTATGTACAGCATGTGGCGCTGATTATCCAAAGGCGTATGGCAAGTGTCCTGCCTGTGGTCAGTGGAATACCTTTGTGGAACAAACCATAAAGGCCGAACCTGCATCGCGTATACAGCATGGCTACGAGGAGTTGCGTGGTACTGTTCGTCCTAGGAAGGTAACCGAGATTGACGTGAAGGCTGAACCTCGTCTCGACACTATGAATGGCGAACTCAATCGTGTATTGGGTGGCGGTTTGGTCAAAGGTAGTCTTGTGTTGATAGGTGGCGAACCAGGTATTGGTAAATCTACCCTTGTGCTACAAGTTGCTCTACAAATGAAGGGCAAAAAGATTCTTTATGCCAGCGGTGAGGAGAGTGTCAATCAACTCAAAATGCGTGCTGAGCGTGTGGGCGAAATGCAGAGCGAATGTTATATCGTTAGCGAAACTCGCCTCGAGGAGATATTCTCTCATGTCAAAACTGTCGAGCCCGACTTGCTTATTGTCGATTCTATTCAAACTATTGTCACCGAAACTGCCGAACAGAGTGCTGGTTCTATCACCCAAGTGCGTGAGTGCTCAGGTGCTCTGCTCAAGTTTGCCAAAGAGAGTGGTATTCCTGTCCTCATGATTGGTCATATCACCAAAGAGGGTAGTATTGCCGGTCCAAAAATTCTTGAGCATATTGTCGACACTGTACTCCAATTTGAAGGCGATCGCCACTATATGTATCGCATCTTACGTGCCCACAAAAATCGTTTTGGTAGTACCGACGAATTGGCTATCTACGAAATGCAAGGTAGCGGTTTGCGCGAGGTCACTAATCCGAGCGAATTGTTGTTGAGTAAAAACAATGAGGGCTTGAGTGGTGTGGCTATTGCTGCAATGATTGAGGGTGTGCGTCCATTCCTCATCGAGGTGCAGGCTCTTGTTTCTACATCAGCCTATGGTGTTCCTCAACGCTCTGCAACTGGTTTTGATATTCGACGCATGAATATGCTCTTAGCTGTGTTAGAGAAACGTGCTGGTTTCAAACTTCCACAAAAAGACGTGTTTCTCAATATTGCAGGCGGGCTACGTGTAAATGATCCTGCTATCGACTTGGCTGTAATTGTGGCTGTATTGTCAAGCAATCTCGATATTGCTATAGACCCAAGTGTTTGTATGACTGGCGAGGTGGGCTTGAGTGGCGAAATTCGTCCTGTTAATCGCATCGAGCAACGTATATCCGAAGCAGCTAAATTAGGCTTTAAGCGCATCGTGATTCCAGAATTCAATCGCCAACAATTGCCTAAACGCAATTGGGAAATTGATATTATAGGGGTAAATAAGGTGGAGGAGGCTTTCCGAAATCTATTCGGATAATGCAGCTTATTGTCGCGATTTGTGTATATTGCTATTTTTTTGTAACTTTGCACCCCGAAATTTTTGTTGTAAATAAATATAAACGAGCGAGTAATGTCTCACGACTTACTACTTGCTACTAATTACTGATAAAATAATGTTTGAATCATTGAGCGAACGCCTTGAGCGTTCTTTTAAAATCCTTAAAGGTCAAGGTAAAATCACTGAAATCAACGTCGCTGAAACTCTTAAAGATGTGCGTAAGGCGCCCCTCGATGCCGACGTAAACTATAAAGTTGCTAAAACTTTTACTGACGAAGTAAAAACTAAAGCTCTTGGACAAAATGTGCTTCTTGCGGTAAAACCTCAAGAGATGATGGTGAAAATCGTTCACGACGAATTGGCTCGCCTTATGGGTGGCGAAAATGTGGCGTTGAACGTAAAATCGCAAGCTGGTCAACCTGCTATTATCTTGATGAGTGGTCTTCAAGGTTCTGGTAAGACTACTTTCTCGGGTAAATTGGCTAATATGCTCAAAACAAAACAAGGCAAAAATCCTTTGTTGGTGGCGTGTGACGTCTATCGTCCTGCTGCGATTGAGCAATTGCGCGTGCTTGGCGAGCAAATCAAAGTGCCTGTATATTCCGAAATAGAGAATAAAAATCCTATCGAAATCGCTCAAAATGCTATCGCTCATGCCAAACGTGAAGGTCGCGATGTGGTGATTATCGATACC
>JAZLEE010000075.1:0-11327 GCA_045615085.1 Candidatus Aphodosoma sp.
TACTTTTATACACTCCTTACAACCTAAATTTCAACGCCTTGCACTTTAAGTATTCTAATTCATCTGAAAAGAGGCTATGCCAAAATTACATTTTGACACAGCCTCCTGTGTTGTACTACTTAAAATGTTCAGGTCCATATATACCAAATTCGGGATCCTTATCTGGTTGCCATGTACGCACTTTGATAACTGGTTGGTCGGGGTTATTAAGGTCGACCATCAGGAATAGATATCCCTTATCGCCATAATTAGACGAATAGTACTCTTGATAGATTTGTATTGCATAGAGTTCGCCACCCTTGGAGAGCTTGCGCACATCGTTATTGGCAAAGCGAAGATTTATATACTCTTTACTTGCAAAGCTTTGCTTAAGATATCGAAGGTAGGACTCTTTGTTATAACGGCTATATTTGACTACCTTGTCGGCCAAAACATAGCCTCCACCATCAGTTATTGTTTTGCGTGGCACAAGGCTACCGGTGATGATAACTGCATCTTCGTCAAAAACGCTCTCGATATAATCCAAACGCTTGAGCGCATAAGCTGTTTGATAGTTTTCAAGAAATTGCATAATAGCCATACGTACTTCTTCGGGCCACATGCTTTTGCCAAGAATATCATCGTTGGCAGTTTTACCGAGACCAAAAGAGACGTTATCAATTTTATTGTCGGCGTTGAATGTAAAGACACCATCTTGTACAAATGCTTTACGAATGCCTGTTTTGAAAGAGAAAGACATTTGCAAACCACGACCTATAACTTCGCTGCCTAAACGATAGAATTGGAAGTCTGGTTCGCCTACAACTTTGGCACATCCATATAGCAAAAGACGTTTGCAAACATCCCAACCGGTTGTGGTAAAATAAGTAGAGAGAGAGTCGTTATTTCCATTACGGAAAGCAGAGGCTATTTTGTTTAGAATCTCACGATGTTGGGTATCATCTTCGAGTTCTTTAGGCATTTTATATACTGCAGTGACAACAGAAGAGAAAGAATTTATAGCAGATTGTGTTGGTTGTGTTGGTTCGACCAATGTATTGGAATTAGATTCCTTGGCACTAACATTAACATAGGCAGAACGCATAGGTATACTCTTCATAATACCCATAACACTTTCTAATTCTTTGTCGATATGAACTTGACCACGATATTCATATTCAATTTTGAGTTGATAGGCATCGCGCACATCTCCAGGAGTCATTTCTAAAACGCCAACACCATCTTTAGCACTATAGATATTACTCCAATCACGCCCATCAAAATAGGTATAGTCGATACTATTTATAAGAATATCTTTATAAGAGAATTTTAATTCAACATCACCATTGTCAGACTTACGAATTGTTTTAATATCAATTTCATCTAAAATAGCATTCATTCGCTCGGGAATCCATGTCATAAGAAGGAATTTTTCACCTTCGTGTTCATAGTATGCCTCGTTGGGATATTGCAAAGAGCGAGTGAGCAATAGGCCCCAATAGTAGTTGCGCAAAGCATCGTCGATTTTGCCTTTGGACTCAGCACGAAGAGCCGCATCCATCATAGAATTGATACGAGTTTTGCGATTTTCGAAAATACGTTCGATTTCGGATCTTTTGATCCAACGACCGACATGAGCATCGGGTTCGTTGGTAATAATAAGACGCTCGGTATTGGTCAAAGTAGCCTGAGAATAGGTATTCATTATCATACCAAAAGACTCTTGGCTAGTAAGTTGCCCATTGGTGACACTCTCAGACATTTGTTGTGTTGTATTAGACGAAACTTGCAAACTGATTTTACTAATAAGGTCATTTAGTGCTGCTTGATCAGCTTCGGCCACAGTAACACCAAATCCTTCGCCATAGAGAAACGAAGGATCTTTTTTAACACTTTCCCAGCTTTGCGCAAAAACTGGGAAAGTGAAAAATAATAATATTAATGAAAAAATAAAATTACGTGAACTCATTTTTTATACTCACTGAAACCTTCACGTACAAAATTAGAGATTTCTTCTGCATGTTGTTGAGCCAATTGAGTCTCTCTCAATGCTTGTGCCATAGCTCTTTCACGAGTTTTCGCTGCAGTGTCCTGGTCTACAATATAATAAACTTGCATTTCATAAGTGCCATCTTTCAAATCACGAATAATAGCAAACGACTCTTTTAGTTCGCCTTTGATTTCAGCAGATACCAAACGTTCGTAAGCTGCATAAAAATTGTCGAATTCTTTATCAGCAGCAATACCATCGCCTGACATATCGCTTGTTACGCGACCTTGCACATATGATTTTGCACTTTGAGCGTAAGTGTTACAAGCTGAATTCAAAGCCATTTGTTTACCTACGTTTTTTGATTTAAATTTAGATGCAACACCTACAAGTTCGTAAACAGCATCACCTTTTTCGAACAATTCGTTATAGTGTTCGAGAAGAGCAACTTCTACGCTATTAGTTGAACCAAAGATTTCCCAATCTTCTTTGTTGTATTCAACCATTTTTCTTTTGTACTCTTTTTTACGCTCTTTTTCTAATTTTTTAGCAAAAGGATTTTTTTGTGCTTCGATAGTAGAAACACCTGTCATAGGCAAAACAAATAATGCTGCCATTAAGATAACAAGAAGTTTTTTCATAACATTTGTTTTTAAGAATTAGTATTAATGATTTAGGAGTGCAAATGTACAACATTTTTTTGGATAAAAAAAATAAATACAAACAAAAATGCGTTAATTGACAAAAAACAAAAAAAAGTGCGTCGAAACGCACTTTAATATTATTTTTTCTTAGCTCGGGTGGTTTTCTTTTTGGTGCCACCTTTTGATTTGTTGGCTTCGTTGGCAATGATTTCTTGGCATTGCTCGAGGGTTAGGTCTTCGGCAACTGTACCTTTTGGCAACTTATAGTTTTCGCCAGCATGGGTGATATAAGCACCAAAACGACCATTAAGAACGAGGATATCTTCTGCTTCGAACTTCTTGATTTCGCGATTTTTGTCAGCTTGACGTTTCTCTGCAAGCAACTCAATAGCGCGCTCGCGAGTGACTGTCAATGGATCTTCGTCTTTAGGAACAGAGACATAGGCTTTGCCATGACGCACATAAGGTCCGAATTTACCAACACCAACACTCAAAGCTTCGCCTTCGTATTCACCAAATTCAATAGGAAGTTTGAACAATTCAAGAGCTTCTTCAATAGTCAATGCCTCCATTGATTGACCTGCACGGAGTGATGCAAAGCGAGGTTTTTCCTCATCAGTAGCCAAACCTATTTGTACAACAGGTCCAAAACGACCAATTTTCACAAACACAGGACGACCAGAGGTTGGGTCAAGTCCAAGTTCGCGTTCACCAGCTTTCTTGCCAGTAGAGTGCATTGCCTCTTCGACATTTGGATGGAATTCTGTATAGAAACCATCTATATTCTTAGTCCATTCGAGTTTTCCTTCTGCAATTTTATCGAAATCTTGCTCAACCGAAGCAGTAAAATTATAGTCCATGATATTGGGGAAGTTTGCCAACAAATAGTCGTTGACAACGATACCGATATCAGTAGGCGACAATTTACCTTTCTCTACAGATGCTTTTTCCACCTTATCTTCTTCCTTGATTTTGCTATTTTTAAGTGTAAGAATACGATAAGGACGAGCTTCGTTTTGTATTTCGCGTTTCTCTACATAATCGCGCGCCAAAATAGTAGAAATAGTTGGCGCATAGGTAGATGGACGACCGATGCCCAACTCCTCCAACTTACGCACAAGCGAAGCCTCGGTGTAGCGAGCAGGGCGTTGAGTGAAACGCTCTTGAGCTTGCATTGTAAGCATAGCGAGTTGATCGCCTTGTTCCAATTTTGGCAACATATCTTCTGTTTCTTGCGTTGTATCATCGTCGGTTGATTCCATATATACATTCAAGAAACCATCGAATTTCAACACCTCACCTACTGCCACAAATTTCTCATCAGAATTATCGATATTGATAACAGCTGTGGTTTTTTCAAACTCAGCATCAGCCATTTGACTTGCAATCGTACGCTTCCAAATAAGGTCGTAAAGCTTGCGTTCTTGCGCTGTACCTTCAATTTCGCGCACGTTCATATATGTAGGGCGAATGGCCTCGTGAGCCTCTTGTGCGCCCTTAGACTTAGTGCTATATTGACGGCGTTTGTAATATTTTTCGCCCACCATCTCGAGAATCTCGGTTTTGGCAGTGTTCAAAGCCAAATCGGAGAGATTGACAGAGTCGGTACGCATATAAGTAATCTTACCGCTTTCGTACAACGACTGAGCAACACGCATTGTAGTAGCAACAGGGAATCCAAACTTACGAGAAGCCTCTTGTTGAAGTGTAGAAGTAGTGAAAGGTGCCGCTGGAGTGCGACGAGTAGGACGAGTTTCGATAGATTCTACATCATATTTCGAAGAAATCGATATTTCCAAGAAGGCTTTTGCCTCTGCCTCAGTAGCAAAACGATTACGCAATTCTGCTTTGAACTCTACATCCTTACCTTCTTCGTTTTTCACTGCAAAAGTAGCAACAACACGGAATGATGCTTCGGCTTGGAATTGTTGGATTTCGCGCTCGCGCTCAACAACAAGACGCACTGTGACGGATTGCACTCGACCAGCCGAGAGCGAAGGTTTTATTTTACGCCAAAGAACAGGAGATAATTCAAAGCCCACAATACGATCGAGCACACGACGCGCTTGTTGAGCATCTACAACATCAAGATTGATGTCTCGAGGATTTTCTATTGCGTTTAATATCGCATTTTTGGTAATTTCGTGGAATACAATACGATATGTTGTTTTATCTTTCAAACCAAGAACTTCATATAAGTGCCAAGCAATAGCCTCTCCCTCGCGGTCTTCATCGGATGCCAACCAGACAACATCTGCCTCATTTGCCGCCTTGCGAAGCTCGGAAACTAATTTTGTTTTATCAGAAGGAATTACATAGTTTGGTTCGAAATTATTCTCCACATCAATGCCAAAACCCTTCTCATGAAGGTCACGAATATGACCAAAACTCGACATAACACGATAATCTTTACCAAGAAATTTCTCAATTGTCTTGGCTTTGGCTGGAGATTCGACGATTACCAAATTCTTTTGCATAAAGATATAAAATGGTTGAAAGTTAAATATAAAGTATTAGCAACTAAGGATTTAACCAACAAGTAAACGAATGTTTTTTTAGTACAAATAGGCAAAATATACCCTTAGTCAAAATTTTTGCAAAGTAACAAAAAGTATTGCAATCACACCAAATTTTTATGAATTTATTTTTATTTTTTAACATTTGCCATTGATGTAGTGCTATATATAAGGTGTAAATTGAGATAAAAAAAGAATTATACATAAATATGCCATATATCTCAAAAAAAAGTATTAACTTTGCACATAATTTTGTTTTTTTCAAAAAGTATATGAAAACAATAACACTAAAAGACAAAACTTTCGGCATTTCCATACCTGAAGAGCAATTATTTTCGGCAATAGACAAAGTTGCAGAAAAGATGAATGCAGACTTAGCCGGCAAAGACCCGCTTTTCATCGTTGTATTGAATGGTGCATTTATGTTTGCCTCTGATTTGTTGAAACGTGTTGAACTACCAGCACAACTCTCTTTTGTGAAAGTTTCGTCGTATAGTGGCACATCAAGCACAGGCAATGTGAAAGAACTCATTGGACTAAACGAAGACGTAAAAGGACGCACTGTGGTGATAATCGAAGATATTGTCGACTCTGGTCGCACAATGCACGGAATGGTAAAATACCTTAAATCGCTTGGCGTAGGAGAACTTCACATTGCTACCTTATTTTTCAAACCAGAGGCATTGAAATATGACCTCAACATCGAATATGTTGCAATGGAGATACCCAACGACTTCATAGTGGGATATGGCCTCGACTATGATGGATATGGTCGTAATCTTCGTGATATATACACTCTCATACAGGAATAATAATCAAAACAAAATATAGACATGTTAAATATTGTAATATCAGGAGCTCCTGGTTCAGGTAAAGGCACACAAAGTGCTATCATCGTAGAACAATACGGACTATCACACATCTCTACAGGAGATATGTTGCGTGAAGAAATCAAAGCAGGTACTGAAAACGGCAAAAAGGCCGAAGTGCTCATCAACGATGGCAAACTTGTGCCAGACGAAATGATTATTGCCATGCTTCACGACCGCGTACAAAAAGACCTCGACAATGGTGCCAACAAAGGTTTCATTTTCGATGGTTTCCCTCGTACTGCTGCACAAGCCGTTGCACTTGACTCTATGCTCAAAGAACTTGGCACAGAGGTTAGCTGCATGCTTCACATGCAAGTAGAGCACGACTTGCTCATCGAGCGTTTGCTCAATCGTGGCAAAACTTCAGGTCGCGCCGACGACAACCTCGAAACAATTCAAAAACGACTTGATGTGT
The DNA here is from genome assembly GCA_045615085.1 of Candidatus Aphodosoma sp. Taxonomy (GTDB): domain Bacteria; phylum Bacteroidota; class Bacteroidia; order Bacteroidales; family Paludibacteraceae; genus Aphodosoma. The sequence continues at coordinate 6,417 of JAZLEE010000075.1, forward strand.
ACAACACACAAACATTGCCAGTAATCGAGCACTACAAAACATCTGGTCGCTACAAAGCAGCATGCAACAACTCATCAGTAGAGGCATGCTTTGCTCAAGTAAAAGAAATTATCGATAATTTATAAATAATCATATAGCGACAATTCCTATTGCTCGCTAATAATTACTCGCTAATAAAATTATGTCAAACTCCAATTTTGTTGACTACGTAAAAATATTCTGCCGTTCAGGCAAAGGTGGTGGTGGATCGACCCACTTTCACCGCGAGAAGTATATACCAAAAGGTGGACCTGATGGTGGCGATGGTGGCCGTGGTGGTCACATCATCCTTCGTGGGAACAAAGACTATTGGACTCTACTCCACTTGAAATACGCACGCCACATCTTTGCTGGCGATGGCGGTCATGGTAGTGGTAGCCGTAGTTTTGGAGGCGACGGCGAAGACAAATACATCGATGTTCCATGTGGTACTGTGGCTTATGATGCCGAAACAGGCGAATACCTTTGCGATATCACCGAAGACAAACAAGAGGTAATCCTCCTCAAAGGCGGTCGCGGTGGATTAGGCAACTGGCACTTCCGCACATCTACAAACCAAACTCCACGTTATGCCCAACCAGGCGAACCTCGCGTTGAAAAAAGCGTAATTCTCGAGCTTAAAGTTCTCGGCGACGTAGGTCTTGTTGGTTTCCCAAATGCTGGTAAATCTACACTTTTGAGCGTGGTGTCTGCTGCTAAACCAGAGATTGCCAACTACCCATTTACTACACTTGTGCCTAACCTTGGCATCGTGTCATATCGTGGGGGCAAATCATTCTGTATGGCCGACATCCCTGGTATCATCGAAGGTGCAAGTCAAGGCAAAGGTTTAGGTTTGCGCTTCTTGCGTCACATCGAGCGCAATGCCATCCTACTATTCATGATTCCTGCCGATAGCGATGATATCCAAAAAGAGTATAACATCCTATTGCACGAACTCGAGGAATACAACCCAGAACTCATCGACAAACAACGCATTCTTGCTATCACCAAGAGTGATATGCTCGACGACGAGTTGATGCAAGCAATGGAGGCAGAATTGCCAACCGATGTACCTCATATCTTCATCTCTGCAGTGGCTGGTTATAACATCACAGAATTGAAGGACTTGCTTTGGGCTGAAATCAACAAAGAAGAAAACCGCGTGAACACCTTCACTCACCGCAACCTCGAAGTTCAACGCCCTACTCAACCAGGAGAAGACGACGAAGAATGGGACGAAGAGTTTGACGAAGAATTCGAAGAAGAATGGGACGATGACAACACCGACAATGCCGGTGGATATATGGTCGACGACATCGAATACGTATAATCCCCCTCTCTTTTACAAAAATGTAATTTTAAATACTACTTCTTTAATCTTTTTATACATTTCGTGTGTTAAAATTTACATTTTTATATATCTAAAACATAAAAAAGTCGCAGATTATCCGTTTTTTCTGCGACTTTTCATGTTTATAAAACCACTATTATTGTGTATTTTATCTATTCGTACTACACAATCAGACAATTTTTCCGATTAAACGTGTTTTTTTCGCTTTTTTATTTGGTATGCGAATTATTTTATCTACCTTTGCTTGTGAATAAACAACGCTTTTTAGGAAAAATACAAAACAATAGTTTTTGAGTTTTCATAATAAGAGATTGATTTTAGATAATAGATTTTGTTTGTAGTTATGGATTTTTGCTAATCGCTGTGAAGCGGTAACCAAAAGTCCATATCTTTTTTTATACCTATTCTATAAAATCTCCCTCACTAACAAAACCATACGGACCTACAACCACCCCAAACGCTCTATTTCCGACTCGAAATTAGGCGTAAATACCTCTTTGCCAATATTATCTCTTATCTCGTCTAATGACCAAAATCTACCCTCATCCACCTCTGACGGATTTGGTGCAAATGCCCCATCATACACACATCGATAGATATACACCAACTCCGCCTCTACCGAAGAGCGAAATTCATATCGCATCAAAAATTCAGGTGTGAAATCCACCACGCCCAGCTCCTCACGAGTTTCTCTCAACAACGCATCCTCCACATTTTCGCCATAATCCACATGCCCACCTACAGCCGTATCCCACTTGCCCGGCTGTATTTTTTTTGTCATCACTCTCTTCTGCAAATACAATTCACCCTTTGAATTGAATATATGCAAATGAACAACAGGGTGCAAAATAAAAGTCTTAGCATGACACTCCGAACGAGTAGCCGAACCTATCACCTCACCCTCCGAATTTACAATTGGAAATATCTCTTCTTGCATAATTATAATCCGAAAAAACAAACACGAGCAACAAGATTTCCCTCTTGTTACTCGCTACTTGTTACTTATTACTATATATTATTTCGATGCGTCAAGACCAAATCTGTGCCAACGAATCTTACCATTAAACCACTCTACATCTCTATCCAACGACAGCCACACAAACATAGGGCGACCTACGATATGGTCCTCTGGCACAAAGCCCCACATACGCGAGTCAGCCGAGTTGTGACGATTGTCACCCATCATCCAATAGTAGTCCATTTTGAACGTATATTCAGTAGCAGGTTCGCCATTGAGGTAAGCCACGCCATTGCGATAATCGAGCGTATTGCGTTCGTAGTTGACAATACACTGACGATAACGGAGTATATTATCTTCGGTCAATTTAATAGTCTCACCCTTAGCAGGAATCCATAGTGGACCATAGTTGTCGCGATTCCATTTATATGTATATGCCAAAGGATAGATAGGCGTATACATCTCTGGCAAAATCTTTTCAACAGCCACTTCTACCACCATGGGCAACTCTTTCACTTTCGCAAGCACCTCTTCGGTCATTGCCATCACATAGATAGGTCCCCAAGCACCATTATTCTTAGGTTCCATACCAATACGTGTGAGATAAGGAGTATAATCCTCGCCATTAAGAACAGAAGTCTCAGTCACACTCACACCCAACTTGTGCAATGCCTCAGCCGAGAAAGTTGCACCATTAGTTTGCACAAAATAGTTGTGTTGCACACCACGTGGCGACTCAAACACCTCGCCATCCACCATCAACACATTCTCTTTCAACTCGATAGTCTGACCTGGCAAACCCACACAACGTTTCACATAGTTTTCTCTGCGGTCCACTGGGCGCACCACCAATTTGCCAAATTGCGACTCTTGCTGACGGATAAATTTTGCTCCCGTAGCCATACGTTCCATCAAATTATCATACGGTATCACACTATCGTGTTTGAATGTGCGGAAAGCAATAGTGCGTTGTGCTGCCTGAAAACATAGCGTATAATAGTCAGGATTAGAGCAAAGTTGTGGCACTGTGTCACCTGCTGGGAAGTTAAACACCACAATATCTCCCAATTCCACACTATCCCAACCTTTCAAGCGGCGATACTCCCATTGTGGTTTTTCGATATACGACTTTCCACCCCAAGGGAATGTATGTTGCACAAGAGGGAACGACAACGGAGTGTTAGGGATACGAGGACCATAGCTACATTTGCTCACGGCAAGGAAGTCGCCCACCTTAAGTGTTTGTTCCAACGACGACGATGGAATCTGATAGTTTTGGAACAAATAGAGGTTGATAAAATATACCGCCACAAGCGCAAATATTATAGCATCAGCCCACGAGCAGATAGTATACAACGTTTTATTCGTATTCTCATACTTTTTCCACCAAGTCCAAGCAATAAACTTTGTAATAAAAATATCAAATACAAACGGATACAATAGCATCCACCAAAAGTTGCCCACCCACACGATAAACAACACAAACACAATCGACCATATCGCCAACTTAATCCACGAGCCTACAGGTCTTTTAAAACGAGAATTATTCATATTTTAAATTTTATTTCATTAAATCCGACATAGAGTAGAAGCCAGCAGGCTTACCCACCAAAAATTCAGCCGCCACCACAGCACCAAGAGCAAAACCTTCGCGCGACTTTGCCTCATGCTTGATAGTTATCGAATCCACATACGAGTCATATCTGATAATATGAGTTCCAGGCACTTTGCCCTCACGCACCGCCTCGATTGGAAGAAATGAGGAATGAGGAGTGAGGAATGAGGAATTATCTGCTAATTTCCACTCCTCTTTTCTATCAAGGTTTTCTAAGATACCTTCGGCAAGAGTGATAGCAGTGCCACTCGGAGCATCTTTCTTCTCCGTATGGTGTATTTCGGTCATATCCACATCATAGTTGGCATATCGATTCATCATTGCCGCAAGGCGTCTGTTTAGTTCGAAAAAGAGATTCACACCGAGCGAAAAATTCGATGCCCAGAATAGAGTATAACCCTTTTCTGCAATCTCCTCTTTCAGCTCTGGCAACACAGCATTCCACCCCGTTGTACCCGACACCACAGGCACACCCACAGCCCAAGCCTTACGATAATTCTCCACAGCCTTACCTGGCACTGTGAATTCTATTGCCACATCTGCCGATGCAAATGCCGCAGACTCAAACTCCTCTTGATTATCAACATCCACCTTCGACACCACTTCGTGGCCTCTTTCAAGGGCAATACGTTCAATTATATGCCCCATTTTTCCATATCCAATTAATGCTATTTTCATATCAATTTTCTCTTAAAAAGTCCAAAGCCTCAAACACCTCTTCGCGAGTCGCAGTCTGATTTATTCTCACATCACCCACCCCAGCTAGCAGAGTAAAGTTCACCACTCCGCCACTATTCTTCTTGTCGTGCATCATCAATTCATATAGCCTATCATACTCTTTGCAAGTATAAGGGAATGCGCCATAATACTCCTTCGCGAAAAACAACACAAAGTCGGATCGTAGCCATGTCGTTCTGTGAGCCAAGGAGTTGGTGCCCATTGTTGTCTTCCTAAGACCGCTTGGCC
>JAZLEE010000076.1:0-2521 GCA_045615085.1 Candidatus Aphodosoma sp.
CCGATTTTGTCAGTACCTTTGAACAACATGTGTTCGAGGTAGTGAGCAAGACCAGAGTAATCTGATGGTTCGTCTACAGCACCAGCACGGCAAACTACACGACCGTGTACGCTAGTTGCTTCTTTATCTTCCCAAAGGAACACTGTCAAGCCATTTTCAAGCTTGTACTCTTGTAGCCCACGACCATGATTGATTGTTTGAGCCACGATACTTGCAGTTGCCATCAAAAGCACCACAAGTGTTGCAAATAGTTTGTTTTTCATATTAAAAAAGAATATAGTGAATAATTGATTATAAATTATCATTTGTGAATTCTAAAATATCACCAGGTTGGCAATCCAGCTCCTTGCAGATAGCCTCGAGTGTCGAGAATCGTATTGCCTTAGCCTTGCCTGTTTTCAATATCGACAAGTTGGCAAGTGTTATATCCACCCGCTCCGACAATTCCGAAAGCGACATTTTCCGCTTTGCCAACATCACATCAAGATTTACAACTATCGCCATCTCTACTCCTTCTTCATTAAATTGTTAAATCTTGTTCTTCTTTGATTGCAGTTGCTTGGCTCAATATTTCGGTAATAACCAAAATCACCAAACCCAACACAAAATCGCTCCACTCGATGCAGTGACGATAATTCACTGCCAAGCCCTCTACGTCAATCAAATGTCCGGCAAGATAAGTGCGACCAAAGTTCCATGCAGTAGAAACCAACGCCAACACCAAAAACGCAATACCAATATGATTCAATAGCGAGATAATCTTACGTTCAAACACTTGTGTACGCATAAAAAGACGCATTATTTTCACAAAAACTACAATCACATACACAAAAATTGCTATAATCAGGCGGTTCAACCATGTCAAAGCATGATACCAAACATTGTGTTTTTCGCTATCTCCGGCAAACGAATCGGCATACTCGATAATAGAGATATTGTTTCTTAATATGACCACCGAATCCCCCGAAAGTTTATTCAACGCATTAGGTTCAAGCATATTTTCGGTTCCATCCATCATCACATCTACATACAAATGCTCACGACTTTCTACCTCATTATCAATAATATATTCCACGATATTATACCCCATTCTTGCTCCACTCATAAAGTCGAGCACAAAGTCGGTAACCACCGATGCAAAGAACACCGTTAGCAACAACACACACAATATCTTGAATCGTTTCATAGGTCAATATCGAATAAAAAAAGTACAGAATCTCCGTGAATAACACATCACGTCTAAAATAATATGCAAAGTAACAAATAATTTTTGGTATCACCAAATATTTTTATCGTTTTTCGATAAAAAACTCAAAATTTTCTATTTTACACATATTTATAAAAGAAAAATCCGTATATTTGCACTCTAAATATCAACGGTCACAACTCCTCATTCCTCATTCAAACAACTATGACAGAAAAACTCATAAGTTACATTTGGTTCAGTCGTCTCTATTTCGAAGAGCAACAAACCCTACTTGGCGAGCGCGTACGCATTGTCTCTCCAGGCATACCCAACACCAATGCCGGGCCCGATGCCTTCAATGCCAAGGTAGAAATAAACGGTCGCCTATGGGCAGGCAATGTGGAGTTTCATGTGCGTGCAAGCGATTGGCACCGCCACCATCACGACCACAATCCTCACTACGATAACGTCATTCTCCATGTCGTATTCGATGCCGACGAGCAGATATTCTCTTCTACCGACAATCCCATCCCAACCATCATTCTCCGCTATCCCGAATCTATTCTCGAGAGATATCAATCGCTAACTCAAAACGCTCTTTTTTGCCCTCTAAAATTCGATGAAATCGACAATTCTCGCATCAACCAATGGGTCGACCGACTACTCATCGAACGCCTACAATCCAAAATAGAACGCATAAAACTCATCCTTGCAGATAACCAAAACAATTGGGAGCAGGCCTTCTATGTTACCCTCTGTCGCGCCTTTGGTTTTGGCACCAATAGCGATGCTATGCAACAAGTGGCACAGTCGTTGCCGCTCAACATAATCATGCATCATCGCGATTCCATCGCACAAATCGAGGCACTCTTGCTTGGTCAAGCCGGTTTCCTCAACCGCCCCGACTCGCTCACCGCACCCGAAGAACTCATCTGGCTTCGCGAATACAATTTTCTCAAAATCAAGTTCACCTTGCAACCTATTAATGGCGTATATTTCAAATTTTTGAGAATGCGTCCAGCCTCGTTTCCTACCATCCGATTAGCGCAATTCGCTATGCTACTCCACCACCACGACCACCTATTCAGTCTGACGCTCAACAACCTCGACATAAAATCTCTACGCGAAATATTCACAGTCAAAGCATCACCATATTGGCAAAACCACTACCGCCTCGGCACTCGCACCGAGCAACATGGCTGTCAACTATCGCAATCGAGCATCGACCTACTCATTATCAACACCGTGGTGCCGTTTCTCTTTCTCTACGCACAGGTTAGTCACGACATCGACCTACAGGAGCGCACCCTCGACCTCTTGCGCCAACTCAAAGCC
>JAZLEE010000077.1:0-6701 GCA_045615085.1 Candidatus Aphodosoma sp.
GACTATTTGCAGACCGAAGCCAATGCTTATAATACGATGTTCACCTATGTGCCTCGTATCGTCATTGCTTCGCTCACAGGCTTCCTTCTTGGCGAGTTGTCTAACGCATGGCTCATGGATCGCATCAAACGCCTCACAGCAGGCCGTTGGCTTTGGGTGCGCACAATAAGTAGTTCGTTGGTAGGCTATTTGTTTGACACATTGCCATTTGTGCTCATTGCCTTCCTTGGCGTAGTCTCTACCCACGACCTTCTTATGATGATACTCTTCCAATATGGCATGAAAGTCACTATCGAAGCCGTATTTGGCACACCAATGGCATATCTCGTCATCCGTTGGATTAAATACAAATTCGAGCGTGTAGGGGTTACTATTGATTAAGTGTTTTTTGCTTCTAAATATGTCATTCATTTGGCAAGATATGCCGTAGGCATAGCGAGGCATATGTGAAGAAGTAAAAAATTATGTCTTTATGTCATTTTGTCTAAAAAAATTATGAATCGCTACTCAAAGATAACAGAAAAATTTCTTCGTGAGTTTGTTCTCTTGCAAGGCACAGGATGCAAGTGGCGGCAATGCACATTCTGTGATTATCACACCGATGTGAGCACCGACCCATTCGAAGTCAACCGTCTGGTGCTTGAGCAAGTTACGGGCGAGTATGGCGTATTGGATGTTATCAATTCAGGCTCTGCCTTCGAACTTGACGACTGCACAATCTCCCTCCTCCAACGCATCATAGTCGAGAAAAACATCCATACCCTTTGGTGCGAAATGCATTGGATGTATCGCAATCGCCTGGACCAATTCATTGAGCGAATAAACTCTAATCTTTTACCTCTAGCCTCTAACCTAAAGGTTAAATTTCGTTGTGGCATCGAAACCTTCAATCCACAGCTCCGTCAGCAGTGGCGCAAAGGTGTACCTACTTCAGTCACCCCCGAGGATGTAGCTCGTCATTTTCAAGGCATCTGTCTTTTGTGTTGTGTCGAAGGGCAAACCAAAGAGACTATCCTCAGTGATATCGAATTAGCCCAACGCCATTTCGAATATTTCTCGGTCAACCTTTTCTGCAACAATACCACATCCGTTCGTCGCGATGAAGCCCTTGCCGAGTGGTTCATTCAAGAGATATATCCCACAATCAAAGACAATCCCAAAATCGAAATCCTTATAGAAAATTCCGACCTGGGAGTCGGTTGAAAAATGCACTTTTTACAGGAAAAAGTGTATTTTTTTTAAAACAAAAGGTTTATGAAATAAATTGATGGTTTTTATATCTATATGTTTCTTTGTTTTGAATAAATTTTCTTTTTTCTTGTATTGCTGAAATTTATTTGCTAACTTTGTGGTAATTATAAAATTTGGATGTTATGAAAAGTTGGTTTCTGAAATGTTTGTTTGTAGTTTCTCTTTTGTTGGCTTTTGTTGTTGTGAGTGCTCAGCCTTTGTTGGTTGGGCATAGGGGTAGTTTTTGGGGTGTCGAGAATACGGAGGAGGCGTTTGTGAATGGTGCGCTGAAGGGGTACCATTTGCTTGAGTGCGATGTGAAGGTGACGGCTGATGGGGTCATTGTGGTGGCTCACGACAATACGACAGTGCGTTTGGGAGGCTCGCTTAAGGTGGGCGAGTCGACTTTGGATGAACTGAAAGCAGAGAGTTATATTCAGACTCGTGGCGATGTGCAATACAAGGGGCGAATTTGCACTCTTGCTGAATATCTTGATATTTGCCGCCAATATGATGTTCGCCCATTAATAGAGCTGAAATGGGCTAATGGGATTAATAGCAACGACCAATCGGGCATTCAGGCGCTTATGACGTTGATAGAAGAGAAGGGGTTTAGGGAGGAGTGTGTGATTCTTACCTCGATGAAGCCTTGTTTGGAGTATATTCGCACGAATTATCCGGATGTGGAGTTGCAATTGCTTGCGTGGAAGTATTCACGAAAAAACTTCAGATGGTGCAAACATTGGATGATTGATGTCGATATACACTGTAGTGGGGTGAATAGGCGAATCGTTAGAAAATATCACAAGGCGGGTTTGAAAGTGAATACGTGGACGATAAATAGCGATTCGGCATACACGAAATTTGTTCAAATGGGGTGTGATTTTATCACAACTGACAAGCTTTTTTAGGAAATTTTACCCTGTTTTTAGGGGTGTTTGAGTAGGGTGGTGGATGTAATTGTTTGATTTACAATAGGGATTGGTTTTTGAGAGCGTGGACTTTGCAGAAAATAAGGGGTTGCAATTGCAAAGTTCCCTTTTTTGTGTCGTTTTTAATTTTTTCTGTCGCACCTACGGCGCTTATTTTTATCGTGATTTTTACCGGGGGTTTACACCCCCGTCTGGGTTCTATCACCTCTCCGAGGTTTTGGTTTTATTGGACAGCAATAATAAAAGATAGTTTGCAAACTTTGCAAGTGGGAGGTGTGAAGATGACCGTTTTCTCGCTTGAAGGTAGCCTAAAGGTTGCTATTGGGGAATGGGGGGGTAATAAAAAAGACGCAAAAAAAAGAGACGCAATCATTTGCGTCTCTAACTTAGTTGCGGAGGCAGGACTCGAACCTACGACCTTCGGGTTATGAGCCCGACGAGCTACCACTGCTCCACTCCGCGATGTATTTTGATAATGCAAAGGTACAACTTTTTTTGAAAATACCAAAATATTTAGCGAATATTTTTATATAAATTTTATTTGTAGCTAATAATCAGTGTGTTGTAAATGTGGGTTTTTGCGAAAATTATGTTGTAAAGCATGTTTTTGAGGTTTGTTTAGGACGAAAAAGAGACGCAATATATTGCGTCTCTACTATAAAAAAGCGTGATTTAGCATTAAATTGATAAAATTTGCAATGCATTCACCTTGTCCATGTTCACTTGTTTGTCGTCTTTTATGGCTTTGGCGAATGGCACATGTACGATTTGGTCGTTGACAATACCTATCATAATTGAGCGTTGCTCGTCCATAAGAGCTTCGATAGCGGCAACACCCATACGCGATGCAAGGATACGGTCGTAGGCAGTAGGCGAGCCTCCGCGTTGGAGGTGACCAAGGATAGAGACACGAATGTCGTATTCGGGATATTGCTGATGGATGCGGTCGGCCATGGCTTGTGCACCACCACCGCCTTCGGCAACGATTACGATGCTACTATTCTTTGATTTGCGGAATCCGTTGCTGATAAGTTCGTCAAGTTGTGCCACAGAGGTCTCTTTCTCGGGGATGATAGCTGCTTCGGAACCAGATGCAATGGCTGAGTTGAGAGCAAGGAAACCTGCGTCGCGACCCATCACTTCGACGAAGAATAGGCGTTCGTGGGATGTGGCAGTGTCGCGGATTTTGTCGATGCACTCCATGATGGTGTTGAGAGCAGTGTCGTAGCCAACAGTAGAGTCGGTGCCCCAAAGGTCGTTGTCGATAGTGCCAGGGATGCCGACGATAGGCAAATTGTACTCTTGTGCAAAGATGCGCGCGCCAGTGAATGTGCCGTCGCCACCGATAACAACAAGGGCATCGATGCCTTCGCGTTGGATTGTTTCGTATGCCCAAGCGCGACCCTCTTTGGTTTTGAATTCGGCGCAGCGAGCCGACTTCAATATTGTGCCACCTTGTTTGATTATGTTACTTACGTTTTGAGTTTGAAATTCTTGTATCTCGCCAGTAATCAAACCTTTGTAGCCACGATAGATGGCTTTGACTTTGATACCATTGTAGATGGCAGCGCGAGTGACGGCGCGCACTGCGGCATTCATTCCTGGAGCATCACCTCCTGAGGTGAGCACTCCAATACATTTTAGTTCGTATTGCATTTGTTGGTAGTTATAAGTTACTTTTTGGGGTTAGTTTTTCAACTCTCAATTTTCGATTTTACGGCTTCCATGAGCCATTTAGGGGTGCTGGTGGCACCGCATATACCTACGGATTGGGCATTGTTGAGCCATTCGGGTTGTAGTTCGTCGGGAGAAGAGAGCAGATGTGTGCGTGGATTGACTGAGCGGCACTCTTCGTAGAGCACTTTGCCATTGCTACTTTTGGCTCCTGCAACGAAAAGAATCACGTCGAATTGCGAGGCAAATTGGCGTATGTTTGGTATGCGATTGGCTACGTTGCGGCATATAGTGTCGTGATATTCAAAATGTATGCCACTTTGAGTTGAGAGTTTTTCTTTTATAGTGTTGACCAAGTTGTTGAATCCTTCGATGGACTTGGTGGTTTGTGAGAATAGGATAATTGGGCGAGAAAAGTCGATTTTGTGAATGTCGTTTTCATTCTCGATTACGATGGCATTGCCATCGGTTTGACCTTCGAGACCAATCACTTCGGCATGTCCGATTTTGCCATAAATGATGATTTGGGCTTCGGGATGGTCGGTATAGGCTTGATGTATTTTTTGTTGCAGTTTGAGCACTACGGGGTAGGTGGCGTCGATGATTTTGATATTGTTGCGACGCGCTATCTCGTAGGTGCGAGGGGGTTCGCCATGTGCACGTAGGAGGACACTGACGTTGTTGAGTTTCTCGAATTCGGTGTGCTCAATTGTGATTAGTCCGAGGCGAGTGAGACGGTCGACCTCTTGTCCGTTGTGCACAATGTCGCCTAAGCAATATAGTGGTTGTTGTGAGGTTAGTTCTGTTTCGGCAGTTGTGGTGGCACGCATCACACCGAAGCAGAATCCTGAATGGTTGTCAATTTCTATTTTCATTTTTTTTTCTTAGATACAAGATATTAGACACAAGATATTAGAAGTCAAGGCCGATACGCCATTTGACGGCGAAGTTTTGTGCTTCAGGAGATTTACTGTCGCGGTGGGTTAGACGCCAAACGAAAGCAATGTCGCCCACTTTGCAGATATTAGAGAAGCCAAATCCACATTCGATATATGGCATTTTGTTCCATCCTTGATCGAAGTTGTAGCGATCGGATGGTATGGCGAGAATTTGGTCGGATGTGTATTTATGACTGAGATAGCCATAGCCTATGTTGAACATGAGGTCCTCGCGGATGCCAAGTTTTTGGAGGTATGGGATGTAGCCGAAGATGTAGCCTCGAGTTTGGTAGCGAACGGTGAGTGCAGCATAGTAGTTGCTCATGAGTTCCATCGAGCCGAGGAGCATGAAGTCGGTGTCGTGGCGGTATGACGAGCGCGATGTGCGCGCCATGATGAGGGCAGGGAATGGGGCATTGCCTATGACGGCATTGGCTTGTAGCATCCAGTGGATTTTGCCGAAGCCGAGGGCTGTGTGTTGTTGGGCATAGATGCCAAATTTGCCGAATAGGTCGCTAACGGACTCGGTTGATGCAGTGCTAGGTATTTGGTAGTAACCGCCTTCGGCTGTGAGGTGCACGACGGGATATTTGCTAGCAAGGTAGATGCGATGGAAGAAGTAGTCGAGCGAACTTTGTTGCCATGATAGGCGGAACACGGTGCGTAGTCCGATTTGGCTATAATGAGGGACTTCAACCCCTTTGTGTATGAGAGGGATGAAACGGTTGCTATAATAGTTTTGAGCAAAGGCGTTGAGTTGGAATTTGAATCCTGGTTTTTCGTATTGGTATTGAGCGCCGATGCGACCTCGCATTAGTACGGAGACTGGGCGGTGGAGCATAATCCATGCGTTGGCGATGTGCACGATATCGTTGACGCGGCTTTCGGCATAGATGTCGGAGTCGTCGAAGCCTATGCGTTCGGTTTTATGGTCATAGCTGAAGGCGAGAGTGTTGCGTTTTGTGGGTCCGAATCGCCAGTGAATGTTGCCGCCATAGTTGTGGAGGCCATTGCTAATGAGCGAGTCGGCATGGTATTGCTCCTTGAATCCGTAGCCATAATAGCCCCCAATGGTGAAGTTTTTGGCAAGTGATTCGCCAGTGCGGAGTGTGAGGCGAGGTGTTGCTCCTTCGAGTTGGTTGAAGGGGAAGAGATTGAGTATTGGACCCACATCGATTTTTCCGATATGGAGGTATTGGTTGAGTACGATGTCTACTATCCACGATGATAGTTGTTGTATTTTGGTTTGATTGAGGGTGTCGATTTTGTTCCAAGTCTCCTCGAGTTTGTTGTCGATTGGCACTTCGACTTTTTCTTCGTGTAGGATAGTGATGGAGTCGTTGAGAGATTTTGTGTTGATATATGAGCAATCTTTGGTTATTAGTGCACCGAAGTATTGCGTATTTTTGTTTGGGTAGAGGTTTAGGGTTAGACCGATGGCTTGTTGTTCGTTGTTGGGGAATATGGTGTTTGACAAAGGGGTGGTTGCGAAGTTGTAGTTGAAGCTATTGAGATAGTTGACATTTGTGTGTGTTGGGATAGAGAAGTTGCATTGTGTTATGGCGTATGTGGCAGAGTCGATCCAAAGGTTGCCTTTGAATAGATGTCCTTGGTTGTGTTTTGGAGAGAATAGGATTTGATAGTTTTTGCGATTGTTGATGAGGGTGCTATCAGATAGGTATAGATTGTAATAGATTTTTGCGTTAGGCGCAATGGGGCTCATGAAGTTGTGACCGAGGATGGTGGAATATATTTTGTAGGGGTTGATGTTGGGTGTATAGGCAGCGATGATTTGTTGCCAATGCTCGGCAGGGAATATGTTTAGTGATTTTTGTTCGGAATTTACAAGAGTCGTGCTATTGCTGTCGGGGGTGAATGTTAGGTTGTAGGTTGATTGGTTGAGATATACGGGTAGCGATGAAGTGGT
>JAZLEE010000078.1:0-9998 GCA_045615085.1 Candidatus Aphodosoma sp.
GGTGGTGCAGGGAGGAAGTTGTTGGCTTCGTTGCACTCGAGGTAGATGATTTTTTGTCCGTCCATGAGCGATGTGGCCTTGTAGAGAGGATATACAGGGTCGGGAAGGAGGACAGTGCATGTGCCTTTTTCGAAGATGTCGGTAATGTTGGCAATGTCTTCGCCAATGCCATCGCCGATAGTGATTTCGTCGAGGTCGAGGTCGATATTGTAGTTTTTGTAATAGCGTTGTACTGCCTCACGAGCGAATTTGTAGCCAAGTTCGGGACCATAGCCACGGAAAGTTTCGGCATGTTTGAGTTCTTCCATTGCGTTGATTACGGCGTCGGCAATCATAGGAGCAAGGGGACGAGTGACGTCGCCAATGCCAAGTTTGATAATTGGTTTATCGGGATTGGCTTTGATGAATTCGCTTGTGCGACGTGCTATTTCGGTGAAGAGATAGTTCTCTTCGAGTTTTGCATAATTTTTATTAATCATATTTTTTAGATTTTTTGTTTTAGACATGAAGACATGGTACATGTTTTTTAAAGAAGACAAAATAACATAATATTTTTGTTCTTTGAGTTGTTTTGTCCTTTTAATGAATAAGACATGAGTACATGTTTTGTATTAGGAGTACACACTGAGAGTGTGTATTTTTAGGGTTGCTTGCATCTTGCTTGAAAGTTGCTGTATAGTATATTCAGGATTTGGAGTTTCAAGAATTGAATACACACTGTGAGTGGGTATTTAGAAATTGATTGTGCCACGGAAAACTTCGGTGGCTGTGCCTTGCATCATGATATGATTGTCGGCACGATAGGTGATGATAAGGTCGCCTCCAATGAGTGATACGGTGATTGGTTCGCCTTTTGGCACTCTGCCAAGGTGGGTGAAGGCTACGACTACGGCGCAAGCACCTGTGCCACAAGCGAGAGTTTCGCCAGAACCACGTTCCCACACACGCATGCGGAGATGTGTAGGGGAGAGTTGCTCAACTATTTCGGTATTCACACGGTCGGGGAATAGCGGATGATGCTCCCATTGAGGTCCTAATTCGTGGAGCGGATAGTGGTCGATGTCGTCGATAGGTAGAATCAGATGGGGGTTGCCCATGCTGACGGCTGTACCTTTCAATGAGGAATGAGGAATGAGGAGTGAGGAATTTGTACTCTCTTCGCTTGTTAGAACACAGCTCGTAGTGTCTCTACAGATTGATATTGGTTGGTTGATGAATGGTTGGTCGGTGAGGATTGGGATGTCGGCCGGTTGTAGAGATGGGGTGCCCATGTCAACGGTTACGCTATCGACCTTGTTGTTGATGATGTTGAGTGTTAGATGCTTGATGCCACTGAGGGTTTCGACTGTTAATGAGGAATGAGGAATGAGGAATGAGGAATTATTTTGTGTTTTATTGATGTATGTTTCGTAGTAGTATTTGCCTACGCAGCGGATGGCATTGCCACACATACGACCTTCGCTGCCATCGGCATTGAACATGCGCATGCGGCAGTCGGCTACCTCTGAGGGTAAAATAAGAACAACGCCATCGCCTCCGATGCTGGTGTGGCGGTCGGAAGCATGGCGTGCAAATAGTTCTATGTTGGTTGGCATCGGGTTGGCTATACAATCGAGATAGATGTAGTCGTTGCCAATGCCGTGCATTTTTATGAATTCAACCATAATAATGAGGAATGAGGAATGAGGAGTGAGGAATTTTATCGCCAGAGGCTCAAAGACCTTCGGTTCTCAATTTTCAATTCTCAATTTTCAATTATTCTTCGTCTTCTGGCTCAGCCATGTTGTGGAACACGTTTTGTACGTCTTCGTCTTCTTCGATGCGTTCGATGAGTTTGTTAACGGCAGCCATTTGCTCTTCGTTGAGAGTTTTTGTGTCGTTAGGTATACGAACGAATTCAGAAGATGTGATTTCGTGGCCGTTGTCTTCGAGATATTTTTGGATAGCAGAGTTTTGAGCGAATTCGCCATAGATTACGATATCTTCGTCGTCTTCAACGATTTCGTCAACACCATAGTCGATAAGTTCGAGTTCGAGGCTTTCGAGGTCGAGACCTTCTTGTTTAGCAATGTGGAATACACATTTGTGGTCGAAAAGGAATTCGAGTGAGCCAGATGTGCCGAGAGAACCACCAAGTTTGTTGAAATAGCTACGTACGTTGGCAACAGTACGAGTAGTGTTGTCGGTAGCAGTTTCGACGAAGATAGCGATGCCGTGAGGGCCGTAGCCTTCGTAGTTCATCTCTTTGTAGTCAGTATAGTCTTTAGATAAAGCTTTTTTGATAGCGCGTTCTACGTTTTCTTTAGGCATGTTTTCTTTTTTAGCAGTAGCCATAAGAGCACGAAGACGAGGGTTAGTGTCAGGGTCGCCACCGCCAGCTTTGGCAGCGATAGTGATTTCTTTACCGAGTTTTGTAAACACGCGGGCCATGTTGCCCCAACGTTTCATTTTTCTTGCTTTGCGATATTCAAACGCTCTTCCCATAGTTAGTTATTAATGATTAGTTAGTAGTTATTGATTATTAGAGTGCAAAGTTACTCATATTTTTTGATATGGTAAAGAATTTGCGAAAAAAAATATTTTTTATTGTGAGAGTGAGATTTTATTTGTAACTTTGTACCCGTATATTGTCTTGTTAATATTAACAGAAAAACATATTATTTTAGTTATGAAAAAAATTACATTATTTGTTGTCACACTAATGATTTCGGTTGTTGCATTGGCACAATCAATCGATTTCAAGAAAGATGGTGATTATTATTATTTGGTGTCGCCTAATGCGCGTTATTATGCTGGTTCACAACAAGGTTCGGCTGCATATCTTTATGATGCAGATACTAAAGAAGTTGTGTCTTTTAGTCCAGTAGGCGAACTTGGATTTAAAACAAATGCAATTTCGAATTCGGGTGTAGTGGCAGGTTCGAGCGAGTTTAAAGCTGTGCTTATGAATGCAGATGGTAGTTTTGACTACTTGCCTTTGCCAGAAGGATTGACTGAATTGGAAGAAAATTCGAATGATGCAGTGGCTATTTCGCCAGACGGAAAGCAAGTAGTAGTGGCATTTAATGCAGATGCTCCTAAAACATATTATGTTTATACAATGAATGAAAATGGATTGTATGACATGGAGAAATTGCCTATGCCAGAGAAAGACCCAATCTATGGCATGTATGCACAATGGATTGCTGTGAAAGATATGTCGGCAGATGGTAATACATTGGTTGGTTTGTTCCTCACTGACGATGGTATGCGTCAATTGCCTTTGATTTGGCGTAATGTGAATGGCGAATGGACATGCGAATTCTTCGGTACTGAAGTTTGTTTGAAAGAAGGAAAAACAATTCCTCCTTATCCATATGATCAAATGATTGTTGATGCAGATGGTGACGCGTCGTTGCCATACGATGTGTGGGAAGAATGGACAACTGCACAATATGAAGCAGAAACAGGCTATTACTACCAATTGAAAGGCTCGATGATGAGTGCAAATGCAAAATATGTGGCTCTTAGTGTGGCAATTCAACTTGAAGGTGAAGAGTATGCTACTATGTATGGTGCAGCATATGATTTGGTTGCTGATTCGTTGGTGATGTTCTCTACAATGGCTAATGCAACATCTTTGTCGGTTAACAACGAAGGTGAAGTGATTGTGGCAACACCAGCAATGGAAGAGTTCCGTTGGTCGTATGTGATTTCGACTGCTGAGCCAACACAGCCACAAACTCTTACTGATTGGGTGAAAGCGCACACAAATGGTGCTATTGATTTGGCTAAATATATGGAATATGAATTGCCAGAGGGTACAACAGTGGCTGAAGGTACAGCATATTGGGCAAAAGAGGGCAATGGTTTGGTGACATTCCAATTGAACATAACTGGTTCAGGTTTGTATGAATCTTATTTCTTGAGATTTGATGTGCCAGCATCTAATCGTCCTGTATATAATGCTGAATTTGGCGTGTATCCAAATCCAACAATGGGAGTATTGAATGTGACAAAAGCAATGACAAGTGTAGAAATATATGATGTGATTGGACGTAAGGTTTATGCTCAATCAAATGTAGAGCAATGTGTTGATTTGTCGGAATTGCAAGCAGGTCAATATATTCTTGTAGGTGAAGTTGATGGCGAAAGATATTCAACAAAAATAATGATTAAAAAATAAGAATACATTTTATGAAAAAGATTTTTTCTTTAGTTCTTGCAATGTCGTTTGTTGCAGGGCTTGGAGCTCAAACACCTTCGCAATATGAAGAGTTGTTGAAAGTAAAAAACAACAATGGGAATGCAAAAGAATTGAATGTGCATTTGTCTGCAACTGCACCTGTTCAATATGTTATGCCTGAAGAATATGAGGGTAAACCTATTATTGAAAAAGAGGTAGAAACTTTCTATTCTGGTAAAAAAACACTTCGCATGCAACAAGCCGAAGATGGAACTTATATCTTGGTTGACCCAGAGCGTTGCACATATACATTGGAAGGTTTGGCTAAATCGGATTTGACTATTCGCGATATTACGTCAAACGAAACATTGGCAGAGCATACAGCATCATTTATCAAAAATGCTCAACCAAAAATGGATGCCGATGGCGACTGGGATTTCTTTGAATTGAAACAAGCTGGTGTGTTGGGTTATGAAGGTAACGACAGCATTGACCTCGATACTTGCCGTTTCAACTATATTTTCTGGTTGGAAAAGGATGGTCAATGGTTGTATAGCAACTACACATATGGTGCAGGTGCGTTGATTGACACAGTGCCTCCAGTAGAAATTCTTATCAACCATCGTATCGAACGTGATTCGACATATACATTTAAAGTTTATCATCAAACTTTTGCGGGAAAAAAGACTCCTATCGCAGAGTTTGATTTTGTAGCAAGCGAATCAGGTCGTATTCAGTTCCCAGATTCGTTGGGCGTAGATGGTTATATTGAAATAGCACGTATTCCTAACCATGCACTTGATATCCACTATGTGATGGATATGACACACGTATATTATAAAGAAGTACACGGACGCAATAGTTTTGATGGCAAAGGTGCTCCTGTTTATACATTTGTTGACTTCAATGACCCAGTGTGGTATGGCGAGTGGACTAACAATGCTGCAGCGAGTGGAGCTGAACCATATTTCGTGGCAGTAGGTTGTGGTTCGAAATGGAGCAACGATTTGAGCAACTTTGGTTCTTTCGACCTTTTGGCTCACGAATATGCCCACCTTGTGGTTGCAGCAAATGGTCGTGGTGGTTTGACTGCTTCAGGTGAGGCTGGTGCTTTGAATGAAGCTATTGCCGACTGTATGAGTGTGGCTGCCGATATGTATGTGAATGGCGAAAACGCTAACTGGCAAATTGCTGATGGTGTGACCGGTAATGGAGTGCCAAATATGCGTGACTTGGCTAATCCAAAAATGTCGGGTGGTGGTGTGTTTGGTACTGCTACTTTGTCGTATCCACAACCAGATACATATCAAGGTGAAAATTGGGTAGATCCTTCTAATATGAGTTATGACAATGGTGGTATCCACTTCAATAATGGTGTATTCAACTATTGGTTCTATTTGTTGACTGAAGGTGGCAATGGCGAAAATGATAATAAACAATCATATGATGTGAAAGGTATTGGCATTCAAAAAACAGAAAAACTTTTGATGCATATCATCCTCAATTATCTTGAACCAGAGATAAATTATTCTCAAATGCGTATAGTATCGCAATATGCTGCAAAAGACATTTGGGGTGAAGATTCTGAAGAATTAGCTCAAGTGAAAAATGCTTGGTTTGCTGTTGGTGTTGCAGATAGAACTCCAATCGAGAATTTGGAAGAAACAACACAATTCAACCTTTATTCAGCTAATGGCAATGTAGTGGTAGAAGTAGCAGAAGCATGCCGTGTTGAACTTTATAGCACAGTTGGTCAATTGTTGAATTCTATCGATGTTGAAGCAGGCTTTACAACAATACCTGTTGTTGATGGCAATAATGTTGTTATCGTGAAAGTAGGTAATGCTGTTGAGAAAGTTATTGTAAAATAATTTAACGGCATAATATGAAAAAGCAACTCAGTTTTCTCTGAGTTGCTTTTTTTACAAAAAAAACGGCAGATACTTCACAGCATCTACCGAATCAATAAAAAACACTTTTATGAAAAAATAACTACTTATTTGTTTTAGATTTCGTTTGCGCTGCAAAGTTACAACAAAAAATGTAAGTAGTATCAGATGTTTTTTCGCAATATAACGATAAAAGTTCCCAAATTGTATGTCACGAAAGATATCACAAACCAATATATCGGCTTATTTTAGTCAACCAATACGAGGAGATTTGCATCTTTATCGTAGTGCAGATACACTTTTGTTGCCACGCATACTGCGTAAGTACGACAAATGTTTGACAGGAATATGTATTCGAGGAGAGGCACACTTCACAATGGTGGGTATGAAACGAGTGATAAAACCTAATCAGATATTTTGCTTTTTACCGGGGCACTTTGTTGCAATAGATAGTGTAAGTGAAGATTTTGAAGCACATTATGGTATTATTAGCGATGCTTTTATGAAGGATATTACATCGCGTTTTCCTAATGTGATGTTCGATTATCTAATAGCACATCCAACTATGAATATGACTCCAGCTGCTATGG
The DNA here is from genome assembly GCA_045615085.1 of Candidatus Aphodosoma sp. Lineage (GTDB taxonomy): Bacteria > Bacteroidota > Bacteroidia > Bacteroidales > Paludibacteraceae > Aphodosoma. The sequence continues at coordinate 6,645 of JAZLEE010000078.1, forward strand.
ATGAGGCTTTGCGATATTTTGATTTGATAGAGTTGAAAATAAAAGAGAAATATAATCTATTTCAAAAAGATATTATTTTCAACATATTATATAGTTATGTGTTGGATATGTATAACATGATCAATCGCGATTTGCCAAATCTCCCACTTGGAAAGACTGCTAATGAACGTATTTTTGACAAGTTGACATTGTTGGCGTATCACCATTTGAAGGAGAATAATCCAGTATCATATTATGCTGATGCACTCAATGTTACACCAAAACATCTGAGTAAGGTGGTGAAAATGACAAAAGGCATCAGTGTCAAGCAGTGGCTTGATGGTTTGATGTTGCAGGAATTAAAGCAAACCTTGCTTAGTACGCAAATGTCGATACAAGAGATTAGTGATGAATTTAATTTCTCGTCGGCAGATGCATTTCATCACTTCTTTCGTAAGCATACAGGGATGTCGCCATCAAACTACCGATTGCAGACAGATCGTCCAATAGAGCATCCATTAATTACGACCGACGATTTGGTGATACGATGAGGTTTATAAATTAAAGACAATAATTTGTCATTTTGAAAAATATTTATTACCTTTGCAATACAAATAACAAGAAAAACACATATACTATGAAAAAAGTAATTTACTCTCTTTTCTTTTTGCTAATGTTTGCCTCGGCAAACGCGCAATCGATAGATCATTTGAAGGACAATCAAAATTTCTTTGTTTTGTCACCTAATGGACGTTATAGTGCAGGTGCAATAGAGTCATTCCCCGCATTTTTTTATGACGTAGTAGAAGGTAAGTTTTCTTATAACGAACCAGAGTGGGATAGAGGTTATTTTGCTAATGCAATTAACAATGAAGGTCGTGTTGCTGGTGCAGTGGAGCATAAAGCTGCTATTTGGGAGCAAGGTGGCGAGTGGACATTGTTGCCAATACCAACAGATATAATTGATAGTTCCGAATTGTGGACCATAGCTTATGGTATATCTAACGATTCAAAGACTATTCTTGTGTCGGTAGGCGAGCAACCAGTACGTCATATCATCTATGACTTGCAAAGTAATGGAACTTATCGTTTCACAGATTTGCCAATCCCTCATCGTGACCCTATATATCGCAAGCGTCCACAATGGATTTCTATTTGTGGTATGAGTGGCGATGGTAATAGAGTGGTAGGTCGATTTATGACAGAAGATGGTTTTCGCGAGATGCCTCTTGTGTGGGAGCGTTCTGCAGATAACGATACCGTGTGGACATATCGTTTTCTTCAAGTAGGTAATCTCATCAAAGAGGGTGAAATTACGCCAGATTATCCTAACGAAAACGACCCTAATTTTGCAGATTTGTTGTATGAATATTGGCTTAAAACACAAGGTATGGAAACCGGTGTTTACCACAATTTGAATGGTGCAACTATAAGTAATAATGGTCGTTATATTGCAACAAAGGTAGGTATTCAGAACGTAGAAACAGATGCATGGGCAACTGTTTATGGTGCTGTTATTGACGTTGATAAAGACACAATGTATATTTTCGATAAATTGCAAAATGCAACGGCTCTTTCTGTAACCAATGAGGGTGTGGCTTCGCTTGGAACGCCAGCAGTAGAATATTTCCGTTATGCGTATGTGGCGTCGGTTGATAATCCAGATAATATTATGCCATTGGAACAATATTGTTTGGCAGAGACTGACGGTAAGGTCAATCTTGAAAATTATATGATGTATCCTATCGATGAAACATACATTCCAGTATTGGCAACCGGAACAGCAACACTTGCATCTGAAGGCACTGGTTTTATGACATATCAATGGAATCTTATCGAAACAGGCTGGCAAGAGACATTCTTTGTTTTGTTTGATGGCAAAACACCAATCTCTACCCCGATGGTGAATGACTTGAAGGCATATCCAAATCCAACATCAGGCATTGTGAATATCGAAAATTTCAACAGCGCAGCCTATGTTGAAGTATTCGACATCGTAGGTCGCAAAGTCTATGCATCATCATTGACCGAGTCGCAACTTGATTTATCGCATCTATCAGTTGGCACTTATAGTGTAGTTCTCTATCAAGAAGATGGTGTTTATACAACAAAATTAATAATCTCTAAATAATAATGCTATGAAAAAAATCACAAAATTATTCGTCGTTTGCGCGATGATGTTATCTGCGCTATTTGCGTCAGCCGAGGCTGTTGAAGTGGCAACTATCGCCGAAGCAAAAAAATTAGACTCGTACACCGATGTAGTATTTACTGGCGAACTCACATTGCAATATGTTGCACTTACATCTGCCGGTATCAACTATTTTGCTTTAGATTCAAACAACGATTACATTCGTCTTCGTTCTTACTATTGGAGCGATATCTTTGGCACCGAAAATCAGCTTTATGTAGGCAATACCATCAAGATTACTGGTGAAATGCAATTCGTAAATGACGATAACTCATGTGCAACATTCGAACTTGGCGAAGAAGATTTGGCAACAATCGAGGTTACAGGACTTGGCTATCGTCAAGTGCCAACTATTGTGACAATCGAGGACCTCAAAGCCGACACCGAGCGAGTGTATAATGCAAATTTTGTTGCTATCGAAGGTGCTAATGTCGAGTCGTTTTGGGATTTGAACGTGTCGCCATTCCCTGTTAACGATATCGTTGTAGGCGAAGACCGTATTCCGTTCACAATGGAGGGTATTATGACCGATTTTCCAGCCAAAGTCAACATCATTGGCTATGTCGATTACGAAAATGGTCAACCAAAATTGTATATTCCTCAATTCGACGGTTTTGTCGAACCAGTTGCATTCGACAATATTTCGGGCATGAAACATTTCAAAGGTCAATTAGGATATGATAATGTCGAATTTTCGTCTGCAGTATTAGTTACAGGCGTAGATCAAATCGACACAGCATATATCTATCGCATACAAAAAAATGACGCATCAGGCAATCCATCGGCATTGCGATTGGTTGTTCCAAAATCAAAGAATCTTGTTTATCAACCAGGTGATTCAGTCGATTTTAATGTTGTTGGACACTATATACCAGCTATTTATGAAGAGAGAGTAGGCGCAATAGACAAAATGTCGTCGTCAGTTATCAACGTAGAGCAAAATATAGCAAGCACACTTCTTTCTCAGAACAATTCAATCTCAATGTCGTCATATTCAGCATTGTTGGTTGAAGACTCTGAGGAATATTGGGTAAAATACGACAATTGCCTTGTGACAACATTGAAAGGTAAAGTCATTACATCAGACGAACTCACAGCAGCAGGTTGTATAGCATTGCGTTTGCAAAACGTAGTAGCAGGCAAGTATGATACAGTGCTTGTGGCAAATACATATTATGCCGAAG
>JAZLEE010000079.1:0-1582 GCA_045615085.1 Candidatus Aphodosoma sp.
GATAACCATCGCAGTAATGAAATATCTCGCATCTCGCAAGCAAGTTGCCGACGACGAACCACAACCAGTTGTCGACCCACGCAAAGCGCACGAAATTGCCTATGACGAACTTCTTGCTCTCAAAGAAAAACAACTCTGGCAGTCGCAACAATTCAAACTCTACTACACCGAACTTACCGAAATCCTACGTTGTTATATCTACAATCGCTACACAATTGAGGCAATGGAGCAAACCACCGACGACATAATATCTGAGTTCCGTCAGAATAAACAACTTCGAGAAAAGAAAGACGAAATAAAACTCCTATCCGACGTATTACGTCTTGCCGATTTAGTCAAATTTGCTAAATATCAGCCACTTCCCGACGAGTGTTCGCGTTCATTCTCTCAAGTCGAAACATTTGTTGACAACACACGAGAGATTCTCAACGAGAACATTGAAGAACCACAGCAATGATATTGAATAGTTTGTAATTCTTTCAACTTTTCACTTTTCAACACGATTTATGACATTCAACAATCCCGAATATCTATGGCTACTCTTGTTGCTCGTGCCTATGATTGCTTGGTATGTTTTCAAGCAATATCAGTCAGATGCGAGCCTACAAGTCTCTACCACACAACCATTTTCAAAAATTCCTCGCACTCGCCGACACTATTTCTTTCATCTTGTGTTCGCTTTGCGTTGTGCTGCATTGTTCTTTTTGATAATAACAATAGCGCGACCACAGTCATCGAATAGCTATCGCAAAGAGTCTACTGAAGGTATCGACATCATGCTCTCGCTCGACATATCGGGCACTATGTTGGCTGAAGACCTCAAGCCTAATCGTCTCGAGGCAGCTAAGGATGTAGCAATACGTTTTGTAGCCGACCGTCCCGACGACAATGTGGGTCTGGTAATATTTGCAGGCGAAAGTTTCACACAATGTCCGCTCACTACCGATCATGCCGTACTCACCAATTTGATCAATGCCGTCAAGTTTGGCGAAATGGGCATTGAAGATGGCACAGCCATAGGTCTCGGACTAGCTCGCGCAGTCGACCGCATCAAAGACAGCAAAGCCAAGTCGAAGGTAGTCATCCTCCTCACCGACGGCTCCAACAATGCAGGCGACATAGCTCCTCTCACTGCGGCAGAAATAGCCAAAAAGATGGGCGTGCGTGTATATACCATTGCCGTAGGCAAGCATGGCATGGCGCCATATCCATTTCAAACACCATTTGGCATACAATATCAGAATGTGCCTGTCGAGATTGACGAAAATGTGCTTCAACAAATAGCTCAGATGACAGGCGGTAGTCACTTCCGTGCCACCGACAATGCCACTCTTAGTGAGATATATGCCGAGATTGACCAAATGGAGAAAACAAAACTCCAAGTGCGTGAGTATCGCAAGAAGCAAGAAGAATTCTTCCCATATCTCTTGGCAGCCTTCTTCCTTCTTGTATTCGAACTCTTAATCCGAAATACGATTTTGCGTCGCTTGCCATAAGGTAATAGATTACAGATAACAGATAACAGAGTACAAATAATTCCTAACTCCTCATTCATCATTCCTCATTCCTAACTCCTCATTCT
>JAZLEE010000080.1:0-5007 GCA_045615085.1 Candidatus Aphodosoma sp.
AGCAAATGATTGAATGAGTTTGTCCATCACGTCGCGTTCACCTGGTGTGAGTTCGTATGGGTTCTCTTTGCTAACAGTTGGGAAGATTGGGTCTTTCATTGGATACTCAACACCGTCGATAGTAACTACACCTCGCTCTTGATCGACAAGGTGAAGACGGTCGCGGAACTCCATCTTCCAATCAGGGTTGCGCATAAAGAGTGAGTGCTCGAGTTTCCATTGTATAATAGAGATTGCCTTATGCATCTGCGAGAGAAGGCGCACGTTGCGCTCATCGTAGTTGACGTCGGCATATTTAAGTTTTGGAATGTATGGGGTGCATGGGTCGTTTTCGTAAACTTCCATAGCAAAGGTAGCGAGTGGTATCATGTTGATACCATATCCATCCTCAAGAGTATTGAGGTTGGCATAACGGAGCGAAAGACGGATAACAGTAGCGATACAAGTTTCATTACCAGCAGCTGCTCCCATCCACACAAGGTCGTGATTACCCCATTGGATGTCCATATCATGATATTGACTGATTTGGTCGAGGATAAGATGCGCACCTGGTCCACGGTCGTAGATATCACCCACAAGGTGAAGTCGATCAATCACAAGACGCTGTATGAGCGTACACATAGCGATGATAAAGGCATCGGAACGGCCATTATCAATGATGCTACGAAGAATAGCATGGACGTAAGCTGTTTTGTTTTCGTCGTCCTCGCTCTCGTGCATAAGTTCTTGTATGATATATGAGAATGCCTCAGGAAGAGTTTTGCGAACCTTTGAACGAGTGTATTTCGATGACACCGCGCGGCATACGCGCACTAAGCGAATGAGAGTGATATTGTACCACTCGTCAAGATTATCTTCCTCTTGTTTAACAATTTCGAGGCGTTCTTTTGGATAATAAATGAGTGTACAGAGTTCGTGTTTCTCTTTCTCGCGGAGCTCTTTACCAAACTCATCATTGACCTTGCGCACTACTGCTCCACTGGCATTACGAATAACGTGGTCGAAAGCTTCGTGCTCGCCATGAATGTCAGATAAAAAGTGTTCGGTGCCTTTTGGCAAACTGAGAATTGCCTCGAGATTGATAATCTCGGTGGCTGCTGCTTCGATAGTAGGGAAGGTTTTACCGAGCAACTCTAAATAACGTTTTTCCATTGTATCTTCAAGGTTAAGTGTTTGACGGCAAAGTTAGGTATTTTAATTCAAAGATGCAAATTTTTTGAGCATTATTATTAATAATATTAAAAATGATATAGTTTTAACATTAAAAGTAGTTAAATATTTACTTAGATTGCTTATTTTAGTTAAAATACAAAATAAATAAGTAAACTTTTCGTTAACTTTGCAGTCAACAGATAAAAAAATTATAACTCATTAAAAAATTATTATTATGAAAAAATTCATGTCAACTATTGCATTTGCACTCACAATTGTAGCGACAAGTGCACTTACCAGTCTTGTTGTAACTAAAAACATTGATTGCTTGAGTAAAAACAATGAAAAAACCGATACTGTAGCGCAACCAGTGCGATTCACAAACCACGAGGGGTCGGGGGTGCGCCCTGCCGACTTCACTTTGGCCGCCGAGAAATCGGTGGAAGCTGTGGTGCACGTAAAAACAAAAATCGACATGAGCAGTCGCTACCAAATGAACATCGACCCATTCTTTGACTTCTTCTTTGGTCGCCCTTCAACTCCGCACGAACCACAATATCGAGAAGGTTCAGGTTCGGGTGTAATTATCTCTGCTGACGGATATATCGTAACCAACAACCATGTTATCGACAATGCTTCTATTGTAGAGGTAACACTCAACGACAAGCGTACATTTGACGCACGAGTAATTGGTACCGACCCTTCAACCGATATTGCACTATTGAAAATTGAAGCAGATAGTTTGCCTATCATCGTATTCGGAGACTCAGACAACCTACGCATTGGCGAATGGGTGTTAGCTGTAGGCAATCCGTTCAACCTTACATCTACTGTGACAGCGGGCATCGTGAGTGCTAAAGCTCGCAATATCAACATTCTAAACTCAGAAATGAAGATTGAATCCTTTATCCAAACCGATGCTGCGGTGAATCCTGGCAACTCGGGTGGTGCATTAGTGAATACGCGTGGCGAATTGGTAGGTATCAACACCGCCATTGCATCGCAAACTGGTAGTTACACAGGATATTCGTTTGCTGTACCAACTTCAATCGTAAGCAAAGTGGTTGCCGACCTCAAAGAATATGCCGTAGTACAACGCGCTGTGCTTGGTGTGCAAATTACTGATATCACCGACCAACTAGCTAAGGATAAAGGCTTAAAAACGCTAAAAGGAGCTTACATTGCTAATGTACAAGAGGGGTCATCAGCTGCAGATGCCAACCTACGCGAGGGTGATATCATTACTGCAATAAATGGTCAAACTGTAAGTTCTGTAGCTGAATTGCAAGAACAAATTAGTAGATATCGCCCTGGCAACGATGTAAAAGTAAACTATATCCGCTCTAACAAAAATGAATCAGTGATTGTGAAACTCAAAAACCGCTCGGGCAACACCAATGTGGTGAAAATTGCAGATAACTCGATTCTCGGAGCTACGTTCAAAGAAGTTGATAAGGCTGTAGCTGAGAGATTCCGTCTTACATCAGGTATCCAAATTGCTTCTATCGACAAGGATGGCGCATTGGCTAAAACTGGACTAAAAAAAGACTTTATCATATTGAAAGTGAATGGTCAGCCTATCCGTTCAGAAAAAGACCTAACTACCATTGTAAACCAAACCATCAATACTGCCGACCACGACCGCGCTCTCTTCATCACTGGCGCATATACCAATGGCGACATCGCACACTTTGCCGTGAACTTAGAATAAGAAAAAATATTTTTTCAAAAAAAAACGAAATACTATTGTGTATATAAAAAATTATTTGTAACTTTGCGCGCTTAAATTGTATAGATAGAATGAGACAGCTAAAAATTACAAAATCGATTACCAATCGTGAGAGTGCGTCACTCGACAAGTATTTACAAGAGATTGGTGGACAAGAACTTATCTCAGTAGACGAAGAAGTAAAGTTGGCTCAACGAATCCGTAAAGGCGACCGCGCAGCACTTGAGAAATTGACTTGCGCAAACCTACGTTTCGTAGTTTCCGTTGCAAAACAGTACCAAAATCAAGGGTTATCACTACCCGATTTGATTAACGAAGGTAATTTAGGCCTAATTAAGGCAGCCGAGAAATTCGACGAAACTCGTGGTTTCAAATTCATCTCTTATGCAGTGTGGTGGATACGTCAATCAATTCTCCAGGCTTTGGCAGAACAATCACGTATCGTGCGTTTGCCGCTCAATCAAGTGGGTGCGTTGGGTAAAATCAACAAAGCATTGTCGAAATTCGAACAAGAAAATGAGCGTCGTCCATCAGCAGAGGAACTCGCAGAGGAACTTGATATTCCTTTTGAAAAAATCTCTGACACTATTAAAATCTCAGGACGCCATATTTCGGTCGATGCCCCATTTGTTGAAGGTGAAGACAACTCGCTACTCGATGTATTGGTAAATGATGATTCTCCAATTGCTGATTCTACTTTGATTAACGAATCTTTGAACAAAGAAATCGATCGCGCACTCGAGTCTATGCTCGCAGAACGTGAACGCGACATCCTAAAAATGTTCTTCGGTATTGGTTGTCAAGAAATGACACTCGAAGAAATTGGCGACCAATTCGGTCTTACTCGCGAACGCGTGCGTCAAATCAAAGAGAAGGCTATTCGCAAATTGAGAAACAACAACAAAAACAAACTTCTTAAAGTGTATTTAGGATAATACGCCCTAAATATACGCAGCAAATAACTGAAAGAGCATTCCCACAAAGGTGCTCTTTCTTTATATTATTTTATGAATTACAACTTAGGTAATAGCTCTATACCACGATTGCTTTGGTACTATTCATTACCATCGCTCGTAGGCACATTGACTAATGCGCTATACAACATTATCGACCGAATATACATCGGTCAGGGTGTTGGCGCATTGGCTATATCTGGTTTGGCTCTTACCTTCCCTATAATGAATCTTCTCGGTGCATTTGGCATGCTCGTAGGTCATGGAGCAGCTGCACGCGTATCACTTCTACTCGGCAACGGCAACACCCGCGAGGCCAATGCAATACTACCAAACACATTCATCCTCTCTATATTCTTCTACCTAATAGTCAGTTCGCTAACATTCATATTCATCGAACCTATACTCTACGCTTTCGGTGGTTCGGAACAGACTATCCCATATGCCAGCGAATATCTGCGCATCATCATACCAGGACATATCCTCACCTCGCTCAGCTATGCCTACACTAACATCATGCGCGCATCGGGACACCCTTTGCGAGCTATGAATACTCTCATACTCGGCGCTGTGCTCAATGTACTTCTCGACCCTCTTTTCATCTTTACGTTCAACCTCGGCATCAAAGGCGCAGCCTATGCCACTATAGTGTCGATGTTCGTTTCATGCGTGTGGATTATACACTTCTACTTCCGCAAAGATAACACCCTCAGTTTCCATCAACAGACAACAGACGACACTCCTCACTCCTCACTCCTAACTCCTAACTTCAAACTGATGCTATCTATCCTCAGCATCGGCCTTTCGTCGTTTCTACTTCACACTGCAACATCTCTTGTCAATGTGTTGATGAATCACACATTGCAACGCTATGGGGGCGACCTCGCAATTGGGGCATTTGGTATCATGACATCGTTCACTTCGTTAATAGTGATGGCTATCGTGGGCATGGCGCAAGGTATGCAACCTATAGTGGGATACAACTATGGTGCAGGACACTTCGATAGAGTAAAAACCACACTGAAATATTGCATCTCAATTGCCACTATAATCACTACACTAGGATGTGTAGCTGCTCTGATTTTACCTAACCACATCGCACGCATGTTTACCACCGACACTCAATTGATAAATATCACCGCAAGTGGATTATCAATATACGCATCTACGTTC
>JAZLEE010000081.1:0-6730 GCA_045615085.1 Candidatus Aphodosoma sp.
TATGATTCAGGGTCGATAGCGAAGAATATGCCTGTGAAAGCCAATACTGTGACAAGTATCGACACCGGAATATGCCATGTGATAGTTTTAGTAGCAAGAAGATATACAAGACCAATGAGGAGAGCAATAGCACTCACTTCGCCAAGCGAACCGCCCATCTCACCGAATAGCATTTGAGTGAGAGACGGAATTTCACCAAATCCACCTTTGAGCATAGAGAGAGTAGTTGCACCAGTTTCAGCATCGAAATAGTTGAAGTCCAAATTCATTGGCACTGGGCGAGGCCATGTAGTCATTTGTGCAGGGAATGAGATAAGGAGGAATACACGACCAACAAGGGCAGGGTTGAACGGATTGTTACCCAAACCGCCAAAAGTCATTTTACCAACACCAATAGCCACCAACGCACCGATAACAACAATCCACCAAGGGAGATTAGATGGAAGATTGAATGCCAACAACATACCAGTGACCAAAGCCGACATGTTGCCAAGAGTGTTTTTGCCTTTGAGTATGAATTTTTGAATTAAAAACTCAAACAAAAGGCATGAAACTATAGAAATAAGACTCACGCAAAGAGCTCCAAATCCGAAGTAGTAGAGCGATACGAGATATGCAGGCAACATGGCAATCACCACATTGAGCATATTTCTGCGTACACTGTCGCCATTGTGGATATGCGGAGCAGGAGATAATGTTAACATAATTATTAATTGAGAATTGAGAATTGAGAATTGAGAATTGAAAATTTTATTTCATTTTCAATTTTTGTTTGATATTATTATTTTTTAGTGTTACGATTGCGGATTATGCCACCAACAGTAGCTTTGCCGAGACGCACATAGTCGAGCAATGGGCGGTGAGATGGACAAGAGAACAAACAACAACCACATTCGATACAATCCATGATTTGCTCTTGTTCAAGGCGGTCCCACATCTCATTTTCGGTGAGGCTATACAAGAGGTATGGTTCGAGGGCCATAGGGCAAGCATCGACACATTTGCCACAACGGATACAATTTTCCATTTCGGCACGTTTCGACAAGCGATCAGGCATGATAAGGAGACCCGAAGTGCGTTTTGATGTAGTAGATTCGAGGTTGCTAATAGCGCGACCCATCATCGGACCACCAGCGATTACTTTGCCAGTGTTAGTTGGAAGACCACCTGCAGCTTCGATAATATCGTTGAGAGGAGTACCAAAGCGCACGCGAAGGTTGCGGGCATTTTCTACATCAGGGCCTGTAATAGTGAGTACGCGGTCGATGAGAGGTTTATTTTTTTGTACTGCTTCGTATACAGCGAAACATGTAGCCACGTTTTGCACAACTGCACCAACGGCAATAGGTAGTGCTCCGCTTGGCACTTGGCGACCGATAGTTGCATCAATCAATTGTTTTTCACCGCCTTGAGGGTAGTGCATTTTGAGAGGGCAAATCTCGATACCGAAATGGCGAGTTGCAATAGTGCGGAAGTGTTTGATAGCATCTTTTTTGTTGCACTCAATACCAACGATAGCACGTTTCACGTTGATAGCCTTCATGATGATAGAGATACCAATGAATATTTCTTCGGCATGCTCAAGCATAAGGCGGTGGTCGCAAGTGAGATAAGGCTCACATTCAACACCATTGATAATCAACACTTCGGCTTTAGCAGTAGGCGGAGGTGTGAGTTTGATATGAGTAGGGAAACATGCACCACCAAGGCCCACGATACCAGCATCGCCAATGAGGCGGATGATTTCGGCAGGTTCGAGGTTACAGATACGAATAATATCATCTTTGCGATTGATTTCTGGCATCCATTCGTCGCCTTCCACTTTGATGAAGATAGAAGGAGTTGCTATACCCCAAGCATCAATTGCATTATCAATTTTTTCAATAGTACCGCTATATGGTGAGTGAATATTAGCACTCATAAAGCCAGTAGCCTTTGCGATAAGTTGTCCTACGCGAACATAATCACCTTTAGCAACAACAGGAGTGGCTGGGGCACCGATATGCTGGCTGAGTGGAATGATTGCTTGCTTAGGTAGAGCAAGGGTATCAATCGCTTTGTCTGCTGAGAGTTTTTGGTCTTTTGGGTGTACACCACCTATTTTGAAAGTTTTCATTGTCAATTAGTTTTTTTTAGAAATCAAGCGATTGCATGTTGTTATTATTTACCTTTTTGGTTTGTTTAGGCTCTTTTTTCTCGCGAGGTTTCACACGTAGAGACTCATCGATGAGTTCTGAAACCGGGGTGTTATTGAAATCGTTGATTTTAATTTCTTCTTTTTCTTCTTTAATCTCTTCTTTGATTTCTTCAACAACTTCAGAGATTTCTTCAATAATTTCTTCTTTAATTTCGACAATTTCCTCTTTGATTTCTTCGATTTCTTCCTTAACCTCCTCTACAATTTCGATTACTTCCTCTTTGATATCCTCGATAATTTCTTTTATTGGAGATTTTGGTTCGTCTTTCTTAGGTTCCTCTACGATAGCAGGAGTAGGAGTGTTGATTTCTTCTTTTGCTACTACTTCCTCTTTCACAACTTTCAGAGTTTCAGGTTTTACTGCAACAGGTTTTGTTGCTACAGGGGCAGGAGTAGGGAAGTTTACGTCGTGAATAGCTCCAGTAGGACATTCGTTTACGCATTTGCGACATGAGCGACAGAGTTCGAAATCGATGTACGCCAAGTTGTTTTCGATTTTGATTGCACCGAAAGGACAAACTTTTTGACATTTGCCGCAACCGATACAAGCGGCAGAGCATGCTTTACGAGCAACTGCACCTTTGTCTTTATTAACGCAAGAAACAAACACACGACGACCTTTAGGACCTTTGTTGCGAAGTTCGATTACTTTTTTCGGACAAGCTTTAGCACAAGCTCCACAAGCAGTACATTTCTCTTCATCGACAACAGGGAGACCAGTTTCGGGGTTGATTACTATAGCATCGAATTTACAAGCTTCAACACAATCGCCAAAACCGAAGCAACCATAGCTACAGTTGGTTTCGCCAGCATAGAGTTGAGCCGCAACCTTACAATTACGAGCGCCATCGAATTTGTTTGTGCGAGGGCGGTTAGCGCACGAACCATTGCAACGAACAACAGCAATTTTAGGTGTAGCTTGGCAAACAGCTTGACCTAAAACTTCAGACACCTTGCACATAACAGGGAGTCCACCTACAGGGCAAAGTAGATTTTCAAGAGATTCTGCCTTTACACAAGCCTCAGCAAAACCGCGGCAACCAGGAAATCCACATCCACCGCAATTGGCACCAGGAAGAAGTTCTGTTACAGCATCGATACGTGTATCTTCTTCAACTTTAAATTTTTGGGCAACAAAATAGAGGATTACAGCAGACGCTAATCCTATGATACCCAAAACAATGATAGATGAAATAATTAAATTCATATATTTAGACTTATAGTAGCGAGTAGCGAGATTATTCGCTTTGCTCGTTTGATTTATTTTTTTATTGCAAAGAATTGAAATTTAGCTTGTATTTTGTTTCGCATTAGGCGTAATATGATGAAATAGGGTATTAGCGACGCAAGTGCACATGTGCCAATTACTATTTCATTTGTAGTGAATGTGTTAGCGATGAATAGTACACTCACTATTAACATAAAAGGCAACACATAGGCAAGTAGAATGGCTTGTATGCCAAGAGATTTTTGACCTATGACAGTTACTTGGTCGCCAACCTTTAGAGTGCTATCTGAAATATGAGCATCAATGACTTTTTCTGCTTTTTCTGATGCTCCACACATTGATTTTACATGACAAGATGCGCACGCCGAGGTTTGTTCAATCTTGACGTGTGCAAATTTATCATCAATCTTGATGATAACTCCTTGATGTTCAATCGTATTTTGCATTTGCTTCTTTTTCGATCGATTAACTTGCAAAGTTACAAATAATCTTTTTAATAAGCAAAGTTTTTGAGACTTTGTTTTAGTATATTTTGCCGTTTTTTAGGCGAGTGCAATAAATATTTTATTCCGTTTTCGTCAGTGAAAGTTGACTCGAAACTATTTTCGTCAACTTTGAGTGTGGCAGTGATTATTTGCGTTGTTTTTTGCTGTGTGTTGATAGTGCAATATTTAGGAATCAAGGTGTATGCTTTTGGCTCATGATTGGTGTAGTATGAGCCAAGAGGCAATGTATTTATTGATATCGGCACACGTGCAATGAACGTGATAGTTGTATCATTCGCAGAGAATGAAATTTTGAAATGATTCAGTTTGCTATCGTTGATATAGAAATCTTCAACCGCTACGTTTGAATATTCGATAGTCGTTGTTTCTTTTTCGGCACTAGTATCGTAGATAGGTATATCGCCGTTAAACGTACTATTTATTATTTCCGATTGAGCCCCTAATAGTGAGCACACTATGGTGTAGTTGTCGGCAATTTCTATATTACCCTCGGTGATGAATAGGGCCGACAGACCATTGTCGGTGTATTGTCCGAGATAAGAACCTGTGGCGTAATAGGCATTTCCTTCTTGTTTCAATGCACCTGCGAGTATGGTGAAGTCGTTGATTGTGTCCGAAATGTTGTATATACCTAAAGGTAGTCCTTCGCTATCGGCAGATACGTAGAGATTGATATTAAAGAATAGTCCGTTGCCCGACATAGACCCAGTTGAGTCAATCGAGAGACCATCATCATAAAGACGCAGAATAAGATTTCTCTTATCTACAGTAGTGTCGATGCCTTCGTCAAATAGTATTGCATTAGTAAAGTCGAGATTATATTCAGGTGCAATAACCGTAACTTTGCAATACGCTTCGTGATATTTTGTTTTGCCGGTGATGATACATTCGCCAGCATACACTGCAGTCACATTTCCTTTGCTATCTACCTGAGCCACATTTGGGTTGCTCGATTGCCACGACGTAGGATTGTAGATTATGGCAGATAACGGAGTGATAATCATCTCTATTTGCTTCGATTCGCCTATCCTGAGAGTCATCTCTGTAGGGTTTAGAGCAACAGATTGCACTTTTGTCTCATCCGAGCAAGACAAAAGGCAAAATAAGCAAAAAAAGAGAATGTATAGTTTGGTTTTCATTTAATTTGTTTTTTTACAGTAAACAAAGCTGATAAGAATCCCATTAGTAGCACTATAGCAATAACGATAACAACATCAAATAATTGTAATTCTACAGGATATACTTGGGCAAAGTAGCCAGCGCTGATTTTGATGATTCCGAAATATTGTTGAATGAGCACCAAAGCAACTCCAAACATAGTTCCAATAACTATACCAAGCGCAGATATTAGCGATCCTTCAAGGATAAAGATGTGTTGCGTCTGTTGTAGTGTAGAGCCAAGTGAGTGAAATAGAGTGATGTCGTTTTTCTTTTCGATTATAATCATTGACAGAGAACCAATGATATTGAATGTGGCAATTAGTACGATAAAGCACAAAATCATGAACGTAGTCCACTTTTCTATTTTCGAGATTTTAAAAAAATCGGCTTGTTGTTCATATCTATCAAGGAGAATAAAATCGTTGTCAAGAATCTTTTTAAGTTGTGATTTTATCTGTTTGACATTATTGTCATCGCATTTTATTTCGATGGCAGTCACATAATCCTCTTTCAGTTGGTATGCCTCTCTGACAAGTTCAATTGGCATTATAGCAATATTATTGTCATATTTAGGTTGATTAGTGCAAAAAATGCCATTATTGTAGAGTTTGGTTTGAGTGAAATTGGCATCAGGGCGAGCAAGATTTACCTTTCGGTTTTTGGGAGCATAAAGAGTCAGAGGTTGCGTAAGGTCCACGTTAGAAGCGATACGTTCAGCGAGGCCATAGCCCAAAGCCGCGAGGTTCATATTGTCATAATTATCCTGAAAATCCAACGAACCATCCCACATGATATTGGTTGAATTTGCAATATTGGTGAAGTTGTAATCAACTCCTTTTATAATGGCAGGTGATTGTTTGTCGGCAAAAGCAATTAACCCATCTTGCTCTACAATTTCGCACCAAGCCGTGTATAGTTTGAGCGATCTAGCTTGTTGTATTGCAGAATCTTGCGATGAAAAAGATTTACCTTCGGCGGGTATTATTTTTAGCGTAGGGTCGAATGCCGAGAACGAATCTTCAACTACATTTTCAAATCCATTGAGCACAGAGAGCACAACAATAAGTGCCATAGAGCCTATAGCAACCCCCACCATACTAACCCAAGTGATAAGGTTTATGGTGTTATGTCGTTTCTTTGAAAAAAGATAACGTACTGCTATGAACAACTTATAGTTCACCTTCGATTTCGTCAAGCGGAGTGTGGAGGAATGGGTCAGCGTTGAGGAGTTCGTCGATTTTTGATAGTTTTTCGATTGACTCGTCATTATAGAAGTTTAGTTCAGGGATGATGCGAAGTTGGTGACGGAGGCGGTTGCCAAGTTCGAAACGAAGGGATTTCATATCAGCGTTTACTTGTTCGAGTACAGCTGCAGCCTTGTCAGTTGGGAATATGCTGAGGTAGATACGAGCAATGCTGAGGTCAGGAGTAATACGAACTTCAGATACACTGATTAGCGTGCCTTGCATTTGACGAGCGTAAGGGATAAAAATTTCTCCAAATTCTTTTTGGAGCATACGAGCGATTTTTTCTTGTCTTGTAGATTCCATATATATGATTTATGTTATAGTTTTTAATCTTTGTGATGTTGCGGATACAATTTGCAAAGTTACAAAAAAGTTTTGGATTGGTAAAATT
>JAZLEE010000082.1:0-3165 GCA_045615085.1 Candidatus Aphodosoma sp.
TATAGGTTATAGTTATTTCCATTTCCAAAAGTATTTGAGCATGTTGGTGATGTGAATCCAGAGGAGTCGAGGAGAGTGGTATGAGCCTTGTGCGTGGTTGTGTGTGATTTCGACGGCGGGATACATCACTGTGCGGTAGTGAGTGTGTATGCGGCGGGTGAGGTCGATATCTTCGGGATACATGAAAAAGCGAGGGTCGAAGAATCCGACTTTGCGGAGTGCATCGGCGCGAAGGAACATAAAGCAACCTGAGAGATATGGTACATCGAGTAGTTGGGTTTTATAGTCGGGTTGTTGATAAAACCAATGGTTTTCGAATTGGGCATTGCGGTGTTTGGTCCACGCACGAGGCAAGAAACGACGCGCAAAGAGGTCGAACGGAGTGGGGAGTTGCTTGGCAAGATACTGTATGTTGCCATCGGGATATCGAACGAGAGGCATAACATGGCCTACATCGGGGTGGGTGTCCATGAATTGCACAAGTTGTGAGATTGTGTCGGGTGTGAATTCGATATCGGAATTGAGCACTAAATGATATTTAGCTTCGGTTTTGAGCGATTTTTCGAGAGCAATGTTGTGTGCCCTGCCATAGCCGAGGTTGGCTTTGTTGAATATGTAGGTGGCTGGGAGAAACATGAATGCTTCGGTCATTATCTCGGAATTGTCGATGAGCCAAATTTCGTTGACTTCGGGGCACGAGCGCAGCAACCGAACTATTTTTTGTACTTCGGGTGCTGGCGTGTGGTATAGGACTATCGAAGCGTTTATCATACGTTAGATAGAGAGTAGTTCTTTGGCTTTGTCGAGGGCAGCGCGGACGATTTTGTCCATATCGTAGTATGAATATTCGGCAAGGCGACCTCCGAAGATAAAGTTGTTTTTTTGCGACGCAAGAGCTCGATATTTGAGGTAAAGAGCATTGTTGTGTGCATCGTTGATAGGGTAGTATGCCTCCTCTTTACGATTCCAAGATATTGGATATTCGCGAGTGATGATAGTTTGAGGTTGTGTGCCATATTCGAAGTGCTTGTGCTCGATGATGCGAGTGAATGGCACCTCTTTTTCGGTATAGTTGACTACGGCATTGCCTTGATAGTTGTCGATGTCGAGCAATTGGTGTTCGAATCTTAGACTGCGGTATTCGAGTTCGCCATAGCAATAGTCGAAATACTCGTCGAGCATACCAGTGTAGACTATTGTTTGAGCAAGCGAGTCGAGTTCGCTACGTTGCTTGTTGTAGTCGATATTGAGTTGAATATCGCAGTCTTTGAGTAGACGGAAAATGAGCTTGTTGTATCCGCCTTGAGGTATGCCTTGATATGGGTCGTTGAAGTAGTTGTTGTTGTAGGTAAAGCGAAGAGGGAGACGCTTGATGATGAACGATGGGAGTTCGGTGGTTTTGCGGCCCCATTGTTTTTCGGTGTAGCCTTTGATGAGTTTTTCGTAGATGTCGGTGCCTACGAGTTTGAGGGCTTGTTCCTCAAGGTTTTTAGGTTGAATTTTGGCGTATTGTTCGCGTTGTTCTTCTATTTTGATTTTCGCTTCGCTTGGATTGGTTATCCCCCAGAGTTGGCGGAAAGTGTTCATGTTGAAAGGCAAATTGAATAATTGGCCTTTGTAGTTGGCTAGGGGTTCGTTGGTGAAGCGGTTGAACGGTACGATAGAGTTGACAAAATTCCACACTTCGACATCGGATGTATGGAAAATGTGAGGTCCATATTGGTGCACATTGATGCCTGCGATATTTTCGCAATAGAGGTTGCCACCGATGTGAGGACGGCGGTCAACGACAAGACACTTTTTGCCATTTTGAGTGGCTTGGTAGGCGAATACTGCTCCATATAGGCCAGCGCCAACTATGAGATAATCGTATTGTTTTTTCATATAGAGTGTTTATTTACGATATTTGAGGAAGCCTTGAATTGCCCAATTAGCAAGGTAGTAGAGACTGCGGATTAGTCCGAGTTTTTCTACTTTGTAGTATACAAGGAATTGAGGTTTTATCACCTTCTTTTTGTTGCGCGAAACCGAATTGCCCAATATGCGATATGAGCCAATCACTTGTTGATTGCCCCAAGCCTCGCCTGTTTGCTTGATGATTTCGAGCCAATAGATATAGTCGTCGCGAAGCGAGCGGAACTCCTCGTGGAGATAGACCTTGCCATATTTGCTAGTGTCGTATAGGCCAGTTAGGCATGTGATTGAGCATGTTTTGAGCAGGTCGGTGTATGTTATGCGTTTTGGCGGGATGAATGGCACAAGGCATTCGTTGTTGTTGGCGTCGATACGTTTGTGTGCGCCATAGACAAGGAGGGCATTGTGCTCGCGCATGAGAGCCAATTGCGATTCGAGAAAGAAAGGTTCCCAAAGGTCGTCGGCATCGAGAAGGGCGATGTAGCGACCCTCGGCACGACGGATGCCATTGTTGCGAGCGGCAGCAGATCCACCATTTGGTTGATTGAATAGTTTGATACGAGGGTCGAGGTCGCAATATGTGCGTACGATATTCTCGCTATTGTCTTTCGAACCATCGTTGATGATAATCATCTCCCAATTGGTGTAGGTTTGGGCTAGTACGCTATCAATGGTTTGAGCAACAAAGGCTTCGCCATTGTATAGCGGGGTGATTATAGATACTAATGTGTCTTGCATACGTATCGTAATTTGAATGAAAATATGTGATATAGCACAACAAATCGGCTCCAAATTTTTGTGAATAGAGAGCGTTTGCTGCGAGATTTTAAGTCGTTTGATATGTTTGTTAGAGCAGTTTCGTGGCGGCGATATAAGAGATATGGAGTGTCGACGAATTTGACTTTGCCGACAACCTCGGCTACGAGTCCAATCCAAATATCGTGACCTATTTCCATCGTTTTGGGAAGAGGCAATGCCGCATCTAGAACGCGACGATTGAACGCCATACATGCTCCGAAATAGGTGTTTTTTATAGAGTTTTTAATTATACCCTTGCCAGAACTGTAGTAGTCGAAGAAAGAGGGGATAATTGTGTTTAAGTCTTGATTAACGACCTTAGAGTTGTGGCAAATCAAATCGTAGTCTTTGAGATATTCAAGGCAAGCTTGATATTTGCCTTCGACCCAAATGTCGTCTTGATCCGACAAGAATATATATTCGCCATTTGCTGCGCTTAGGGCATTGGCAAAG
>JAZLEE010000083.1:0-5454 GCA_045615085.1 Candidatus Aphodosoma sp.
AAGCGGCCGCCCAGTGCGCATCTTGCACCCCCTCACCCAACCAACTGACCACCCAGTCAACACCTACCACCCAGAAGGCGAATACCTCAAAGGCCTCGTCCTCTACGTAGAATAAGTTGAAAATTGAAAGTTTAAAATTGAAAATTGAGTACCGAAAGTCTTTGAACTTACCTCAGCAAACGCACGTCAATGCCGCATGGCTAATTCGTGCCTTGCCTCAGCAATTGCACGTCAACCCCGAATGGCAACCGAACATTGACGGAAAAGCGTAAAGAATTTTTTTAAATAATCCGTTATGAGAGTTTTTGAGGAGGCGTAGTGCAACAATAGAAATCACATATTTCGCGTTGCCTAAAAACACTCAGTAAATCACAGACCTCAGCCCGACTTTAAACTTGAGTAGGATTATTAAAAAAATTTAGCTTTGTAGTCACAGCTCTAGCCTTTTGGTTACTTTTGGGCAATGACAAAAGTAACAAATAAAACAATAACAAAAGTAACAAATATGTTATCATGTCTTCATGTCTAAAAAAATAACACATTAAAACTTATGCGTAAATTCATCCTCCTCGCGATGTTATTCATCGCTGGCATAGCAAATGCCCAAATCGACCAAATCGTCGGCCGTTGGACTACAATCGACGACGAAAAAAACATCCCAGTCTCAATCATCAACATCTATCGAGGCACCGATGGTCTCTATTACGGACAAATTGAGCGCATACTCGTCAAAGGCGAAGAAAACAAAATCTGCAAAGCTTGCGAAGGCGAACTCCACAACAAACCAGTCGTGGGCATCGTCAACGTACAAAAAATGGAATGGCGCGACGGCAAACTTCAAGGTGGCACCATCCTCGACCCTAACAATGGCAAAACCTACTACGCCAAAATGTGGCTCGACCCACAAACAGGCAAACTCGTTCTCCGAGGTTCCCTCGACAAACGCGGTATCCTCGGTCGCAACCAAGAATGGATTCGCCACACTGGTAAATAAATACACAAATTTTCCTCATTTCACGCCAAATCGCTCCTAAAACATGTTCTAAAACACCCTTTCTTTACCTCTAAAAGCATACAATCACCTCTCTATTACCCCACAAAACATGCTGTACAACATATTTTACAAAACATCACACAAAACCATATAAACAAAAGAATGCCAACAATTTAACCCACAAAACACTATTAAATCAACACTCTTAAAATGTTAAATAATCATAAATAATTCAACTTTTTCATCAAAACTCTTGCTAATTCAAAAAAAAGTCGTAACTTTGCAACGTGTTTTTCATGGTATTAGATTTAAGGTTAAGAAAAGATTGTGGTAGCCGCGAGGGCTGCCCTTTCTTGTTTTTTGGCGTATCCTATTCTGACTAAATTATAGATTACAGAGTACAGAAAATAATACCTCACTCCTAACTTCTAACTCCTCATTCCTCATTATATGAATACTCTATTAGGCCGTACACTCACCGAGCTCAAGGAAATCGCTCAACAAGCTGGACTTCCTGCTTTCACTGGCAAACAAATTGCCGACTGGCTCTACAAAAAGCACGTCACTTCTATCGACCAAATGACCAATATCTCAGTAAAAGGTCGCGAAGCGCTCAAAGCCAACTACACAGTTGGCATCTCCGAACCTATTTGGTCGGCAGCTTCGGTCGATGGCACTAAAAAATATCTCTTCCAAACTACCCACGGCCAAATCGAAACTGTATTCATCCCCGAAGACGACCGTGGCACGCTCTGCGTTTCGTGTCAAGTGGGCTGCAAAATGAACTGCCAATTCTGCATGACAGGCAAACAAGGTTGGAGCGGTAGCCTTACTGCTGCCGAGATTATGAATCAAATCTGTGGCATCCCAGAGGTTGACAAACTCACCAATATAGTATTCATGGGCATGGGCGAACCTTTCGACAACACACTCGAAATCCTCCGCACTTGCGAAATCCTCACTGCCGATTGGGGCTTTGCATGGAGTCCTCGTCGCATCACCGTATCGAGTGTAGGTCTCATTCCTGGTATGAAAGAGTTCCTCTCTAAAACCGAATGTCACCTCGCCATCTCGCTCCACAACCCATTCCCTGACGAACGTGCTAAAATAATGCCTGCCGAAAAGGCCTATAGCATCACACGCGTCATCGACGAAATCAAAAAATACGATTGGGAGCACCAACGCCGCATCTCATTCGAATATATCGTATTCGAAGGCATCAACGACATGCAACGCCACGCATCAGAACTCGTGCGCATGCTCAAAGGCTTTACTTGCCGCGTAAATCTCATCCGTTGGCACGCCATCCCAGGCATGGACATGCACAGTCCTAACGACGAGCGCATGATATGGCTCCGCGACTATCTCACATCTAACGGCGTCATCTGCACTATCCGTCGCTCTCGTGGCGAAGACATCATGGCTGCTTGCGGACTCCTCTCTAGCAATCATAAACACTCCAACGAATGACACAACTCACTAAATACAAACAACTTATCTCGCAATACGAAGATATGCAATATTTCACTACCGACCCTCTCGCGGTAGTGAAACTTTTATATACCCCCCACGACATCGAAATTATGGCTGTCGTTGCCTCATGGCTCGCCTATGGCAATCGCAATCAAATATTCAAAAAGTGTAATATGGCGCTCGACATCATGCAGCACCAACCTTACGAATATCTAAAATCTGGCGACTGGAAAGCCTACAAAGGCTCAACCCAAAACTTCTACCGCCTATTCACTTACGACGATTTCTATAGCCTTCTCAACTGTCTCAACTCTATCTACACCCAACACTCTACCCTCGAAGAGGCTATCCACCACCACCTACAACTCAATCCACAAGCAGACTATCTCGATGCACTCATTGCCCTTCTGCCTACCAAGGGTATTCCTAAGGACAAATCTTCAGCATGCAAGCGCCTCTGCCTTATGCTCCGTTGGCTTATACGCCAAGACTCGAAAGTCGACATCGGCCTTTGGAAATCTTTCGACCAATCCAAACTCCTCATCCCTCTCGACACACATGTATGGCGCATTGCTCACAACGAAGGACTACTCACCCGCTCCATTGCCGATATGAAAAGCGTCACTGAACTAACAACTTACTGCCGCTCACTCTTCCCTCACGACCCTGCTCGTATGGACTTCGCCCTCTTCGGCCTCGGTTTTTTCAATAGATAGAATAATACTAATAAAATTAGATATACACAAAAGGCTGTAGCACTGCTACAGCCTTTTGTGTATAATTAATATAACGTCTATCTTCGTAACGAAAACACAAACTCCAACCCACCTTCTTGCACTGCCTTCGCTTTTATTTGTCCACGATGAAACATCACCGCATTCTTTACGATTGCCAATCCTAATCCCGTACCGCCCAATTTCCTACTACGTCCTTTATCCACACGATAGAATCTCTCAAACAAGTGATTCAAATGCTTCTTATCCACCCCAACACCATTGTCTTTCACCGAAAAATAGTAGTTCTGAGGGTCGCTATGCGTCAATGCTATCTTCACCACAGCTCCCTCTCCCGCATACGCTATCGAATTGTCCACCAAGTTCCTAAATATCGAATATAACAACGAACGATTACCCTCCAACATTGCATCTGGAGGCAATTGCATCTCCACTCCCACGCCTCTCTTCGTTGACGCCTCTGCCGTATCCCTAATCACATCATAAATCACACTCACCACATCAACTTTCTCTCTCTCATACAATCGTTTGCTATCAGTCATCTTATTCAACATCGAAATATCTTCCAACAATGCAGTCAACCTCCGCGACTGCTGATATGTACGTTCAATAAAAAATGCCTGTTTCTCTCTATCTATGTCTGGATTGGCCATCAAACTCTCCATATACCCCAATATTGCAGCTACTGGCGTCTTCAACTCATGCGCCACATTTTGTGTCAACTCTCGGCGCGTACGCACTTCGCTATTCTTCACCGATTCCGACACCCTATCCGAAATCACAAACAACAATCCCATCACCACAAACAACGCAATAGCAAAGAAGTTCAAAAACTCCATATTTGCTTCCAATGCCCCTATCAAACTCACATTATATGGCAATGCTGCGCGCACAAACACTCCCCCTTTCTTCTCTGCAAAGTAGTAATATTCAACTCCATCCACCGACGAACGTCGCACTGCCGACCCAAACGCTCCACTTCTTGCTTCCTCTATCTCTTCCCTATTCAAATGATTTTCTATATCCATAACACCTACCGACGAATCATACAACACCTGCCCCGTGGCATCTATCACCGACACCCTCAATGCCGTATCAGGCATCAATCCTAACAAACTATCCAATCGACTCAACGCCCCCTCCTCATAATTATGATAGATAATATCGTTATATGCCCCCAATCTACTATTCAACTGCTCACGTCTAAACTCTCGTTCCCGCCCATACTGAAACAGTGACACTGACACCATCAGTACCACAAACAACACCGAATACGACAACAATAATTTAGTGTATAACTTCATTTTGAATTGAGAATTGAGAGTTAAGAACCGAAGTCCATGAACCTTTAGTCGAGTAATTATGAATTATATTCTAAATGAATACCCATACCCCTGTCTCGAAACCAATTGAGCACCATACTTACCTATCTTCTTCCGCACACGCGTAATATTCACATCCACAGTTCTATCCAACACACAAACATCATCATGCCACACTAATTTCAATATCTCTTCGCGCGAAAACACGCGGTTTGGGTTCTCTATAAACAACTTCAACAACTCAAATTCACGTTTAGTGAATGCCACATCTCGCCCATCTATCTCCACCGTCTTATTATCAATATTCATCACTATCGACTCATACGCCACTCTCTTGCCACCCACCGGACGAACCACCGCCACTGCAGGCGCCTGCACTGCCGTGCGACGCATCACAGCCTTCACTCTCAAACTCACCTCTTTTATCGAAAATGGCTTAGATATATAGTCATCAGCCCCAAGATTAAATCCCGTGACTAAATCATTTTCAGCATCTCGCGCCGTAACAAATATAATAGGCACATGCTTCAACTGCTCATCCTCACGCATCATCTTTGCCATCTTAAATCCCGATATCTCACCCATCATCACATCTAGCAACAGCAGTCCGTACACCGAAAGATTCATCTTCAGTGCCTCCTCTGCCGAATGCGCCACATCCACCTGATACCCCTCTAACTCAAGATTAAACTGCAAAATCTCGCACAAATCCTCTTCGTCATCCACCACCAAAATTCTATTATTTGCCATAATCTATATATTTTTCAATGTCCCCGGAGGGGGCTAATTATACTTAACCGCGGGTGACCGACCATCGGGAGGGAACCTGCGGATAACTAACTCCTCCCCCGCGTCCCCGAAGGGGGCGAACAACATTCTATCACAACCCAAAATAGCAACTCACATATGCCATATATTTATTCTCACCACC
>JAZLEE010000084.1:0-9207 GCA_045615085.1 Candidatus Aphodosoma sp.
AAAAGGAATTATGAAAAAATTATTCTTACTCGTTTGTGCTGCTATAGTCGTAGCATGTTTTGTGGCATGTAGCACATCACAAATTGCTGCAACTCAGCAAACAACATCTACCTCTACCGAGAGCGAATTATTCAAAGCAGGCGAACAATTGGGTGCTGCGTTGAAGTTCTTCTCAGACCAAAAAGCAACCAACGGCAAAATCAACTACGAAGACCCAACCACATATCTCCAAATGGCTGTCATCGTACAAAATGCCAAAATTATCAAAGCCACTTATAAAGACAAATCGCAATACAACGTATTTGTCGAAGGCCTAAAAGCCAAATCAGGCGAACTCATCAACGAAGAGAATGCCGATGCAGTAGTGAACACATTGGTCGAAAAAATCGCAAATAGCGAGGCAGCTAAAAAGACTCAATCGGGCATCACTAACACTCAAAATTGGGTGAACGAAAACCAAGATACAATCGACGCAATCAACGTATTGCTCAACACACTTAAATAATAAATCTTTCATAAAAAATGGGTTGCAACATCACAATTGCAACCCATTTTTTTATTATCACAATACCTATTATTTCAACATATCGTCAATCTTATCACATAGTTCCTTAAATTCTTGTTCTTCAAATTTACGCGTAAGCATCACAATGCGCCCTTTTTTGTCAATCAACACATTGCGGGTGATGCCAGCCGACGAATGTGCATACTTGCAAAAAGCCTCACTTGCCACATCATACGCCAAAGGATAAGTAATGCCAGTCACCTCACGCAAATAAGCCACCTTATCGGCACTCTCTTCGCGGTCAATCCCCACAAGCACAAAATCCTTATCATCCTTATGTTTTTGCCAAATATCACTCTCAATAAAAGGCATCTCTCTGCGACAAATACCACACCACGAAGCAGTGAATTGCAACATAACCACCTTACCACGCAAATCCGAAAGGTGCAACTTCTCACCATTGTCCATATCCAACTCAAAATCAGGAGCCATATCCCCCACCTTCACAATATAACCACGAGACTCCGAATCCCAAGTTTTCAACTCACCATCCTCCTCATAAATCAAATACCCTCTGATATCATCATTAGCAGATATCCACTCCTGAGCCTTCTCCAATCCTGCCACCATACAAGCCGTAGCCCAAGCATCGGCAGTCATACAATCAGGCGCAATAATCGTAGCACTCAACAAATTATGCTCAACAGGATAACCCGTGCGAGGGTCAATCGTATGCGAATATTTCTTACCATCCAACTCATAATAGTTGCGATAATTGCCACTCGTAGCCATACCACAATCGGTCAATTCCACCACCTCTTGTATCTCGCTATTGGTGCAAGTCGAATCGTTAACTGGTTTATTTATAGCAATATGCCAATTCACACCCTTCGGATTCTTACCTTTCACCACCAATTCACCACCAATCTCAATGCAATAGTCCGTACAACCATACGCCTCCAAAGTATCTGCCACCACGTCGCACGCATACCCTTTGGCAATAGCACCAGCATCGATACGCATCTCGGCAAAACTCTTACGTATCACACCATCCTCCAACACAGCCTGCTCATAACCCACAAATTGACGAAGACTATCCACCTCCGCATCGGTCACAACCGACTTATTCTTCAACCCAAAACCCCAAAGGTCAACCAACGGAGCCACAGTCATATCAAACGCACCATCGGTTGCACGACTCACCTCTTGCCCCTTCTCCCACACAACTATAAACAACGAATCCAACACAACAGACTCATTATTATTAACCCTAGCAATCGTACTTTCGGCATTGAACATCGACAACGAATTATTGACAGCATCCAACGCACGACCTATCTCTACCGACAAATCTTGCGCCTCTGGATTAGAATAAGTCACACTATACATCGTGCCAAACACAAAACCATCACGATGGAGATACTCTTTCTTCTCGCCAGCATCATAAAAAAACAGCATAACCAATGCCACAATAGCCAAGAGAAGCGAAATAATACTTTTTTTATTCATAATTTATCCTTATTATTTATATTGATTGCAAAAGTACAATTTTTTTTTCATAAAACTAACAATTCAACTCAACTTTTTTTTGTAAATTTGCATTTGCTTTATAAATACCACCACAAAACTACACCATTAAATTAATTACCCAATACATAGACTATGAACACATTCACTCAATATGACTACAACACAAGCGACATTCCATCGCCATGCTATGTAGTCGAAGAAGAACTCCTACATCGCAATCTCCAATTAGTCAAATCAGTTGCCGACCGTGCAGGTGTCGAAATCATCATGGCATTCAAAGCCTTTGCCATATGGAAACTCTTCGATATCACACGCCAATACATCCCCCACTCTACAGCCTCGTCGCTCTCCGAAGCACGATTGGCTTACGAATATCTAGGCTCTAAGGCACACACCTTTGCCCCAGTCTACAAAGACTCCGAAATCGAAACCATAGCCCAATGCTCGTCGCACATCACCTTCAACTCACTAGCGCAATACGAGCGTCATCGTGCTGTGACCGAACGCTATGGCATCTCATGTGGTGTGCGTATCAACCCCGAGTATTCCGATGTCGAAACCGACCTCTACAACCCATGTGCGCCAGGTTCACGCTTTGGCATCATTCGCGACCAACTCCCTGCCCAACTCCCAGCTGGCATCGAGGGTCTCCACTTCCACACCCTCTGCGAATCAACATCCTACGACCTAGAGAACACACTCCGCGTAGTTGAAGAACGCTTTGCCCCATGGCTCTCACAAGTCAAATGGATCAATATGGGCGGTGGTCACCTCATGACCCGTGCTGGCTACGACACCGAGCACCTCATCCAATTGCTCCAAGGTTTCAAATCGCGCCATCCACATCTCCATATTATCCTCGAACCAGGTTCGGCACACGTATGGCGCACTGGCGTATTAGTCTCTGAGATACAAGACATTGTCGAAAACCACGGCATCCGCACAGCCATAGTCGACGTCAGCTTTGCATGCCACATGCCCGACTGTCTCGAGATGCCATACCAACCAAAAATCATCGGAGCCCAAATCCTCGAAGAAGACGAAACAAATTCTCAATTCTCAATTCTCAATTCTCAATTCCATTATCGTATGGGAGGCAACAGTTGCCTATCGGGCGACTTCGTAGGCTCATGGGCATTCGACCACGAGTTGAAAGTCGGCGAACGCATAGTGTTTGAAGACATGAACCATTACACCAATGTCAAAACCCACATGTTCAACGGCATAACCCATCCATCCATAGCACTGCGCCGCCTCGATGGCACAATCGAACTACTCCGTCGCTACACATTTGAAGACTACCTCCACCGCATGTGCTAACGTAGCATGAAAAAAAAACACAACTTTTGTTGCAAAATATACATTTTTTTTCGTAACTTTGCAGTCTCAATAACACATTGGGGCATTATCTTCGTTTGATATTACTAACTTACTAATTAATTGATATTTACATGAAAAAATTAGCTTCTGTATTTTCAGGTATGTTGCTCATTGCAACAACCCTTTTTGCTCAAGAACAACCAACTGGTGTGTTGATGAATCTTTTTGCAAAAGACATGGCACAACCAAAAGGTATTTCAGAGAATGGTAAATGGGCTTGTGGTTCTGCATTCTGGACAGGCGCAGAAAACCAAGCAGGTACAATCAACGCATCTAAATGGAATCTCGAAACAGGCGAACGCATCTTCTTGACCGAAGACGAAGTAATGAGCGATGCATATTGCATTAGCAACGACGGTTCTTTGGTCTGCGGTTCATATCTTGGCGAGCCAGCCTACAACCTCAATGGCGAATGGATTACACTTCCAGCACCACGTGGCTACAATGCAGGTGGCGATGCAACAACAATGGCAATCGTAGGCACCGACACAATCATGATGGGTTATGCAGCAAAAAGCCAAACCGAACAAGTAATCGTACGTTGGGTAAATGGTAAAATCGACAACGACTTCAAACTTCGTGACTATACTCGTTATGCCGAAATCATGGGCGACTCTATCAAAGGCGAAACAGGTATCGTACGTGGCATGTCAAACGATGGCGAACGCTATCTCGTATCATTGGACTACAACTTGCTCCCTTCAGCTGGTAGCACCAACTTGCCTACTACATTCGTACAATTCGGTGGCGACGAAAACTACACTACAACAGTTATCGAACGCGAATTCGACATCTACGACCTCGTTTCTTTCGTTGAAGAAGCAACTATGAGCCACAATGGTAAATACGCTTGCGGTCGCATCTATGCAGTGCCACGCACAGGCATCGAAGCACCTGAAGTTCCATCAGTAGCATTCCTCTACGACATCGACAACGACGAATTCAAACACTATACAGCTATCAACAGCACAGGTCGCTATGCTGGTGCTTCTTGCGTCGACAACCAAGGTAACGTATACTTCAAAAGTGTGAATGGTGCTGACCCTCTCGGTCGTCCATACATCAACAAAGATGGCAAATTCATTGAACTCGAAGCATGTCTCTTGGCTTACGAAGGCATCACTGCAGAGCAAATCGATGCTCTTGCCGAAGAGGTTCCTGGTTCTGACGCTGACGACCTTGGCATCGTATGGTGTGTTTCTGGCGACGGCAAAACTCTCATCGGTGCTGGCGATGCTCTCAAAGGCAACATTTGGTGTGCTAAATTGAGCTGCTCTCCATACGAAGTAGAACCAGTCGAACTCACTGCAGTAGAAAATGTAACATACAACAACCTTTCAGCTCACTATGCTAATGGCGAAATCATCCTTTCTGGCAACGCTACTATG
This sequence comes from Candidatus Aphodosoma sp., assembly GCA_045615085.1. Lineage (GTDB taxonomy): Bacteria > Bacteroidota > Bacteroidia > Bacteroidales > Paludibacteraceae > Aphodosoma. The sequence goes on from JAZLEE010000084.1 coordinate 4,804, forward strand.
GTTGAAGTTTACAGCATCACTGGTGCTAAAGTATTGGCTCACACAGGCGACACTAGCTCACTCAAAGTTAACCTCAACAACGGCATCTACATCGTTAAAGCATATCTTGGCACAAACCATGTAGTTACAAGCAAAGTAGTTGTGAAATAATCTACGAGTTTATTACTCTAACACTCCAAGAATATATAAGTCGAGTTTCAATCCGAAGCTCGACTTTTTTTTATAATTTATGTTTAATATTTAGACATGAAGCCGTGGAATGAGGAACCGAAGGTCTTTGAGCCTTTGGCGAAAAAATGAGGAATGAGGAATGAGGAATGAACCCCCTCGCCCGTTGGGCACTCCCCCTATAAACAGGGGGAGAATTTTGGGGATGGCGCATTTTATAATTGCTCCCCTGTTTATAGGGGGAGAGTTTTTTTGTAGGACTGAGGGAAAAAAAGAGGCAGAGCTCTGTGATGAGTTCTGCCTCTAAGATTTATATAGCTAGCATTCAAGCAAGCTTTGTGTTCAGCAAAAGATAAACAAGCTTATCTTTTACATTTACTTAACCGCAACTTTTACAGTTTGACCAGCTACGCGTACGAGTACGATGTTAGTTGGTACTTCGATAGTTGTGAGGTTGTCAGTTGCTTCAGCGGCATAGATGCATTGACCTTGAACAGTGAAGAGTTCAATCATTGTGCCCATTTCAGCTTGTACGTGGATAGCTCCGTTAGTAGAATATACCACAGCAGCAAGAGCCACATTGTCGACACCTACGTCAGTTTTTGTAATGATGTATTGTGCATAAACTTGCTCACTTGCAAATGCAGGGAGGTCATTCACCTTCACTACATTGCCAGCAGCGTCAGTAGCAACAGCAACAGCAATAACAGTAGAAGTTTCAGTAAGTTTGATAGGTTCTGTGTAGAGTTCGTCACCAAAATCAAACTCTTCATCAGATGCTGCATAATTAAGAATAACATCACCTGGTATTACTCCGTAAAGGATGATTGCGTTTTGACGGTCGCAGCTGAGTGTAACAACCACTTCATCTTCATACTCGCCTGCCTCTGGAGAGAATGTTGGGTTAGGCACTACGATGTTGTGAGTGTAAGTAGCAGTTGGATTATTTTCGCTGCGATATTCTTCGCCATTAGCATCCACAAGACGATTGCCTTCTGCGTCAACCAATACGGCATAAGCAGTCACAGTAGCATCTTTGTATTTAATTACAAATGGAGCAGTATAAAGAGTCTCTTCGCCAGCGTTGATTGTGTAGTAGATAGCAGCACCTTCGGTAGCGCAAGTCATCGACACCTCGATAGAATCAGAATATTTACCATCGGCAGGAGCAATAACAGGAGCAGCAACAAGTCGACGCAGAGTGTAAGTTGCATTAGCAACAGCTTCGTAAGCTTTACCTTCGGCGTTAGTAAGCACACCACCATTGTAGTTCAACAAGCGAGCGTAAGCAGTTACAGTAGCAGTTGTGTTAAGAGCAAATGGTTCAGTATAACGTTTTTCAGCCGATACGTTTTCGCCTTCGGTGATTGTGTAGAACAATACAGTGTTAGGAGTTTCGCAAGTGATAGACACCTCGATGCTTTCGCGATATTCACAAGCAGCCGGAGTGAATACAGGAGCAGTAGGGAGAGCAGGTTCTACAGCCACGATTTCGCCTTTCGATACCACGAGAGCACGTTTAGCAGGAGTAGTTGTAGTATTATCCATGCAAGGCATAGCGTATACACGTACCACGTTGTCGCCAGTAACCACAAGGTTGCCAGCATAGTCGAAGTTCATTTGACGGATAGCGGCTGTGATGCCGTGATTGTATGAATAACGGTGATTGAGCACTGGTTTGTTGCCTTCCCATGTGATGTCGAATACCATGAATTCGGCAGAACCATTGTTGAGTACCAATACGTTTTCGTCAGGTGTTACGGCAAAACCACCACCATTTGTACCATCGATGAGTTCTTTGTATGGATCTACGGCTGATGAGAATTGCTCTTTGCCATCCCATGAGTAGAATTTGAGCGATGTGTAGCCTGTGTTGTTGTTGCCTGCCGAGCGGTTTTGTGCTACGAATACACCACGTGATGTGCCCCATACGTTGCCTTCGGTGTTGCCTTGACCTGTGAGAGTCATTACTTGGCTTGGTGCCTCAGCCCATGATGCTTTGAGCGAACCGTCGAGGTTACCGATATTGTAGATTGCAAGACCGTTTTTAGGGAGTGTGCCGCTAGCATCTTCGTTGTAAACGATGAGTTTAGCATCCATACCACGACCATAGATGTTGATACCAGGATTAGAAGAACCTACAGCCACGCCATTATTAGAGATAACACCATTACCATCGCGTGAACCGTCGAAGAAGTTAGTATAAGTACCTTCGAGGTCGGCAGGATTAACGCGCCATACACCAGAGTTGCCATCCGACCAGTCAGAGAAATAGACAGTACCATATTGGTCGATAGTAGCGTGAACAGGGTTACCAAAGTCTACACCACCACGATATTGAGTTGTGTTCACTTTGCTGTAGTCTTGGTTAAATACATACACACCATTATAGATTTTATTAGCCGAAGTAGAAGAACCTTGACGGTCCATCACATAGATACGACCGAAGAAGTCCGACTCAGGCGAGTTGTCGACAGTATTGAATGCGCGACCATAAGTATGCTCTGTATCTTTGTAGATAACATTCCAGTTAGTCACATTGTCGGCAGCGAGTTGGATAGCCCAAGTAGTAGCCACACCTTCAGCGCCAGGAAGTTCAGTTTCGCTTACCACTACGCTATTTTCGCCTTTCACAACATTAGCAATAGGTTTGCGACCCACCTCTACGTCGTTTTGATAGAAGATGATGTTAGCTTCAGTAGCATTTTCGTTAGCATTGAAAGTGAAAGTATAAGCCGATTCAGCTTTAGTCACGTTCAAAGCATAAGCATAGATATTAGCAACTTTAGGTTGTTCTACACCTTCGGTAGAGAATGTAGTGATAGTGCCATCAGTGATGAGGCGGATAACGTAGTTGCCTTTCGCCACAGCAATAGTAGCAGCAGCATAAGTAGCTTTTACAGGAGTTTCGAGGTCGGCATTGAGTTTAACAAGTTTAGCATTGTTCAAACCATCAGTAATATCATAGATGCGAACACCAGCCACGAGCGATTCGGCATTGCAATAAGGAGTAGCCATCAACGAACGACCTGCATAGCGCAAATAGTTAGGTTGCATGAAAGCAAGGTTGACAGAATCGCTAACCAAAGAGCCGAGAAGCACGTTGTCGGTATTGTTGGCATTAGCAAGTTCGAATTCGGTAGGGAATGCAAGAGGACCGTCGAAGATGTAGTTAGCCTCGATGTTGCGAGGAGAGAGTTGCAACAAGTTTTGAGTACCGAATTTGAAACCAGTGTAAGGGCTTGTTTCGTTGATAGTGTACATTGTAAACAATGTAGAAACGATAGCATTATCAACCACTTCGAATTTAGAGAAGCGGATACCTTTGGCAGAGCCCGAAGTCATACCAGTAGTGAGGAGCGCGCAGTCGTCGACTTCGCCGCTGATAGCGATAGTCATACCCATATCGGCACGGTAGAAGTTAGCCGAGTGTTGAGAGCTCACCCATTTCACAGGAGCTTCAGCCAAGTTGTTCCAACGATAGAATTGGAGAGAACCACGTTTGTAGCCTTCATCCACTTGGTCTGCACCATATTGGCAACGGATGTAGTTACAGCCAACCAATACACCGTCGCACGACATTGCGATGTCAGAAAGAGCGAGGTAGCTACCAAGGTTTTCTGCGTCAACAGGGTCGATGCCTTCAGTTGGGATATTAGCAATAGTGTTAGTTTGGTTGTTTACGAGATAGAGGTGAGCGATACCATCTTCGGTGTGAGAGAGGATGATAATAGAGTCGCCACGTTGAATAGTACGTTTGATAGTACCTTCGATTTCGGCATAAACATTAGCAGTAGGAGCGCCAACAACGATGTTAGAAGGAGCCACTGCACCAGCAGTTCCAGCGTCAGGATAGTCTACATAAGTGATTTTTGGAGGTTCGTATGTCATTGATTCCAAGAAAATCATAGGGTATGTAGTTTCGTTGGCTTTCACAGTGATAGGTTGTTTGTAGTCGTCGAACAAAGGTTTGTAGCCTTCGCAAGTAGCATCGAGCGTATAGTCGTTGCCTGGTTCGAGGTCAGGGAAATAGAAGATACCATTGTAGAGAGTATCCACGTTGTATTTAGCCACTTCTACGCCACCTTTGTAGAGAGTAACCACAGCACCATTACATGGCACCCATTGGTCGTTAGATTTAGCAGCATAGTTGTAGAGCGAGTGCGACATTTTTTCGTGCAAGTCTTTCACAGTACCCATGATATAACCTTTAGTTTCGGCTTCTTCGCCAAAATA
>JAZLEE010000085.1:0-2661 GCA_045615085.1 Candidatus Aphodosoma sp.
ATTTCGGGAGTCCATACAGCTTTGGCACTCTCTTCTGACTCGGTTTTTGCGGTACGATAGGTACCGGCACGGAATGGATTTTCGCCATCGTGATAGACCTCTTGTGAATAGGCAAAACCTGCTGTTTTGGCACTTGAGAACTTACCTTTTTCGGTATATTTGCCTTTGACGAAATCGGTGTGGTCGTTATCAACAATCACCTCGTTGCGCTGATAGTCGCGCTCGCGAGGCATCAACACATTTGCTCCTGCTCGTTCGAGCATAGGGGCAAGATATGGAATGACGTAAGAGAGCGTAAACTTATCCTCGACAGTAGTGAATACACGTGCTCGCTGCCACTGCCAGCGGTCGGTGCGTTGCTCATAGTACCAACCATGACTCTGCCAAAGGGCTATATTGCGGTCCTGAAGGCCTTGCGATATTGGATAGGCACGGTTGTCGTTGCGAACAAACGGTGTGGTTGTGGTGTATTTCGCGTTGTAACGAGTGCGGTCGACATCGCATTGACGACGATAGTAATTTGGAACTAAATCACGAATATTATTCTTCTTATGCACAACTAATTGCACGGCATAACCACTATATTGAGGTCGAATAACAGCCTTGACGGCACGCTCCATCGAATCGACCAACTCGGGACGATAATGCAACGAGTTGAACATCTCGCCGAGTTCAACCCTATAGGTATTATCAAATATACGAATACGGTCGACCTTAAAGTTGCCCCACACACGCGACGTACGCGCAAAATGCAACAATGTATCCTCTACCTGCTGCTTGTAGGTTTGAGCAGGGAGCAACAAGAGTACAGAAAAGATGAGTAATATTGTTAGACTTAGACGTTTCATATTCTGGTATTTATTCGTCCCCTATGGGGGACGAGGAGGAAGGGAATCACAAACGGAGTTTGAGACCTGCAAAGATTGTGTCGAGACGGAAGTTGAAAACTGCATTCATCTCGCCTGCCATACAGAGGCCGCATTGGTCGCAGATGTTGAGACCTTCGCCTGCACAACCCGAACGTGTGCCATCGGCATAGATGAAGTTGGTAACCCAACAACGACGCTTAAAGTTGTTGTGTTTCATGAGTTTGAGACCAGAGACTGAGTTCATAATAGGATAGCCTTTTTTCTTCATCTCAATCACCTTGTCGATAACCTCGATGCGTTTTTGTTTGTCGAGCACCATCGAAACTTCCGACCCTGGGAATGGAGTGTAGAAGTTGATAGATATCTTTTCAATTGCAGGATTGTTCTTAGCATACTCGATTGTTGGCACCACGGCTTCGTAGTTGTAGGTGCTGACCACCATGTTCACACTCAAATGCTTGTGTCCGCACGAAGCAATGTTTTCTTCGAGGCGTTTGAATGTGCCTTTGCCGCGGATGTACTCGTGATAGTCGCCAATGCCATCGAGGCTCACCCAAATGCTATCGGCCTTACTGCCCTTGAATGGCAACTGTGCATTGGTTGTGATTGTTGCCGAGAAGAATCCCTCCTCGCGTGCCAAGTCGATAAGGTCGTTGATACGATAGTCGCCATCGCGCCAAAGCATCACTTCGCCACCTTCGAAGTCGACAAATCGCGAACCGAGCGAGTGTGCATAACGAAGTTGTTCGCGCACTTGCTCATAAGTCATAATATTTGGATTCTCACGTGCATAAACTGCACAATGACGACATTTTAGATTGCAATTATCACAAATAAACAATACTGTTTGTAACGGACGTTTACGGCCAAGTATTCTTGCACCAAAAAACCACCAACCTAAATAAAATAATTTTTTCATATTTTCTTTACTATTTAACTTCAGTTCGATATAAAAATCCGTGTATTCTGTGCGTTCCGTGAGAGGAAAAATTATATCAAACTCACATTATTTACTCTTTTCAAATAACTGCCAAAATAACATTCACAATCAAAAGCAACAAGCAGAAGAATGTCACAAGATTACGTGCCATCAACCAACGGAAGAGGAACCAATCCATACCGTGTTGTTTATATGCTTCCCAATCGCCCATCGGACCCATCCAGAATTTAATTGTCATATCTTCTGGCTCGTTGTATAAAAATTTACGCACCGATTGCCACAAGAATAGCGCCATTGGCAAAAGTATCGAAACAATGAGATAACCCCAATGGAAAAGTCCCACTGCTACACCAACAAAAACAAGCAAAAATGGCAAAAACATAAAGAGTGCCGATGCTGCCAACTGTGCTTTTTTATCTCCAAGCAAACGAGCAAATGTCATCTTGTCGGCTTTTTCGTCGGCTATGATATCAAGTTCCGAGTGTGTATAAACGATATTTGTCACCAACATACCCACAGCAACACTCAACATTACAACATTCCAATCAAATACACCACAAACGGCATATTGCATACCAATCATCAACAACACGCCAAACATCAATCCAATCACCAATTCGCCATAACCACGATAGCCAAGCTTGAGCGGACCACCTGAATAAGAGATACCAAGCACACCACCAATTGCCATAATCAATACGATTGGCCAACCACGGAAATAAAGAACGACAAGCCCACATACAACTGCAATCGATAGAAATACAATTACTGCATTACGCAACTCTGCAACTGTTGCCTGACCCGATGTCAAATATGGATATTTATGCATACGTGCACGAAATCCCTCGCCAT
>JAZLEE010000086.1:0-4568 GCA_045615085.1 Candidatus Aphodosoma sp.
TGATGGTGAGAACATTGCTAATGAAGATTGGTTGATTTCACCTATGGTGGATTTGAGTAAAGTGGAGTCAGCAAAAATGACAATAGACCATGTTATCCGTTATTCAGGTAATGCAATGACAGACTGTACTGTGTGGGTTTCGGAAGATTATACATCTGGAAATCCAAACAATGCAACATGGAATCAAATACCAACAAGTTTCAAAGATGGTGAAGATTGGACTATCAATACCTCGGCTGAAATGAATCTTACTCCATATTGTGGTAAATCTGTTCGTATTGCATTTAAGTATGTTGCGATTGCGAAAGCTGGAACCTGGGAAATAAAAACCGTATTGGTAGAAGAAGGTCAGGCAGCAGAAGACCCAAATCAATTGAATCCACAAGGAGATGGTTCGCAAGAGTCTCCTTATAATGTTGCAGGTGCGATTGTGAATCAAGGTGTAGGTCAAAAATGGGTAGAAGGTTATATTGTTGGTGTTTATAATTTTGATGCTTCAGATAAATTTGTATTTGGTTATGACACTATCAAGTCAAATATCCTTATGGCAGACGTTTCGGGTGCTGCTCAAAATTATATTGCAGTTCAATTGCCAACAGGAGATATTCGTACAGCATTGAATATTGTTGATAATGAAGCAAACTTGGGTAAAAAAGTAAAAGTATATGGTTCGCTTGAAAAATATTGTGGTATTTCAGGTGTTAAATCGTTGGTTAAAGCAGAAATTGATGGTAAATTGATTGACTGCGAAGTGGTTGCTGGAGAAGCAACACCAATAACAGTTGCCGAATTCAAAGAAAAACCAGTTGATAGTAAAGTTTGGTATGAATTGACAGGTGTGATTTCTGGTTCGATTAATACAACATATGGTAACTTTGACTTGGTAGATGAGACAGGTTCGGTGTATGTATATGGTTTGACAGCAACTCCTCAATCAACAAATGATAAATCATATTCATCTCTCGGTCTTGCTGCTGGTGATAAGATTAAACTTCATGGTACACGTGGCGAATATAATGGCAAAATTGAGGTGATGAATGCTTATTTTGTAGAATTGGTAGAAAAAGGAGCAGGAGAGCCAACACAACCAGAAGACCCAGAACAACCTGAAACACCAGAAGATGGCGAAGCAGGTTCGGAAGCTCAACCTTATACAATCGAAGAAGCTTTTGCTAATCAAGGAGCAAAAGAGAATGGAGTATATGTTTGGGTTGAGGGTTATATTGTAGGTTTTGTTGATGGTATGAATTTCCCAGCAAATATGGTTTGGGGTACTGAAGGTGAAACACTTACAAATATTGTGATTGCAGCAACAGCAGACGAAAAAGATGTAGCTAAATGTATTCCAGTACAATTGCCAAAAGGAGCAATTCGTGATGGTTTGAATGTTGTGGCAAATCCAACCAATTTAGGCAAAAAAGTAAAACTTCAAGGAACACTTGAACCTTATTTTGGCAAACCAGGTATCAAGTTTGTTAAAAAAGCATATCTTGATGGTGTTGAAGTTAAATAATAGTATTTAATTGGTATAAGATAGCCTATTTGAGTTGTTCAGATAGGCTATTGTTTACTTAATAAAAAAAGATTAATAAGTTTATGGCAAATGTAAAAATAGGAGACCGCGTGCGTTATCTTAATGCAGTGGGTGGGGGTGTGGTTACACGCTTTCAGTCGAAAGATATAGTGTTGGTAGAGGAGGAAGATGGATTTGAGACTCCTTGTTTGATATCGCAAGTTGTAGTGGTGAAGGAGACTAACCAATATAACTTTCCAGTGGAAGAACCAACTAAAGAGGTTAATGACAAGAAACGTGGAGCATCGAGTACTGTGAGTGTAGAGGTAGAAGAAGAGGAGGAAATAAAAATCCCTGAATATACGTGGAATGAGCGTTACGAGACAGCTGATGGTGAGCAATTGACTGTATATTTGGCTTTTGTACCGAAAGATATTAAGCAGTTGCAGACTACGGATATGGAGTTGTATATTGTGAATGATAGTAATTATTATTTGCAATTTGCATTGTATTCGGGTGAGGGTAAGATGCGTGTGCGTTGTCAAAATTTGGTGGAACCACAAACTAAATTGTATCTTGAGACTATAAATAAGATTGGACTTAATGATTTGGAGCATCTTCGTTTCCAAGGTTTTGCGTATAAGCAAATTCAGTTTGATGCTAAGCCTGTGATGGATATAGAACTTAAGGTGAATCCAACTAAATTCTATAAGTTGCATTTGTTCCGCGAAAATGATTATTTCGATGAGGATGCTATGTTGGTGACAATCATCAAAAATGATGTGATGGACCTTGGTATGCTAATTGACCCACAGCAGTTGCAACGTGCTATCTCTGAGAAAAAAGTGCAAGAGAATAAGCCTGTGTCGAAACCACAAAATATGAAACCAGCCATTATAGAGGTTGATTTGCACATAGACCAGTTGATTGATAATAAGAATGGTCTTTCGCGTGCAGATATGCTTAATTATCAGTTGGCTAAGTTTAATGAAGTGATGACTGCTAACCTTAAACGTAAAGGACAAAAGATTGTTTTTATACATGGTAAAGGTGAGGGCGTTCTTCGTGCTGAAATAGAGAAATTGTTGAAGAAGAAATATTATAAGTGTAAGTATCAAGATGCTTCGTTTCAACAATATGGATTTGGGGCTACGCAAGTGACGATATATTAATGGTCAACAGTCAAAGGTTGATAAATGAAAAAGAGACGCAATTAATTGCGTCTCTTTTTTTATTTATGAATTTGTTATTTGTCGGCGGGTTGTTCGACCCAGAGGATTTGAGAGGTGTCGTAGCCACGATTAGCAGCGAGACGGAGGGCAGTTTCGATGTCGTTGGTGTTCATTGATGGGGTGCGAGAAAGAATCCAAAGATACTTGTCGGTTTTGCTACCAACGAGAGCCCAAGAGTAGTCGGGGGCAAGTTCCATCACATTGTATTGTGAGTAGAAATCGAGGAAGAAACTCACCTTTAGTGCACCATCGGTGGCATTTGCATCTCGACGTTTGGCTTTGCCTTCGATGATGTCGATTTTGCCATCAAGCGAATCTTTGTAGCCAGTGTTGATTACTTGGACTGTGCCATTGTCGAGCAATTTGTAGTTGGCTGTTACGCCTACTAATCCTTTTTCGAAAGAGATGTCGTAGCGACCGATTTCGTACCAAGTGCCCATGTAGCGCTCGAGGTCGAGATTTGGCACTACTGATGTGTTGATAGTTTGTTCTTTCTCGCAACACGAGAATAATCCTACTGTGCATATGGCAACAGCGATGATTGATAATAGCTTTTTCATAGTTGTAATAATTTAAGAGGTTTGCTATTGTTAGTTCAAAAGTTGTGCCAAAATGCTTATATAAAAAAAAGAGACGCAATATATTTTGCGTCTCTACTTTGTATGTTAGTTTTTGCGTTTTGTTTTGGTGTAGCCGAGGTCGGTGAGGAGGGTGTGGACTTTTTCGCGGAAGTCGCCTTGGATGATGATTTCGCCATCTTTGGCTGAACCACCTACACCACATTTGGTTTTGAGGGTTTTACCGAGTTCTTTGAGGTCATCGTCAGTACCCACAAATCCAGTGATAAGTGTCACAGCCTTACCACCACGATTGCGACGGTCGAGTTCGATGCGGAGGTTTTGTTTGGTAGGTTCGAGGGTATCTACTTCTGGTTCATCCTCTGTTTCGTATTGAAAATTAGGGTTAGTTGAATAGACTACATTTAGGCGTGATTTCCAATCTGACATAATGTTTTTTTTTAGAGATGAAGACATGATAACATGATTTTTTGTTTTTAGAAGACATAATAACGGAATAACATAAAAATATAGTATAATGAATTTTGTTATTATGTTCTTATGTTTTTTGTGTCTTTCTGAATTGTTATTTCAAGAATTTGTATGAGAAGTTGTAAACGAGCATGAGGTATGCGCGGTGGTTGCCAACGAGGTGGTCGCCTTTGACAGAGAAGTTGGCATTTGGTGTGCCATACATCACGCCAGTGTATTCATATTCCACGCCAACTACGAGGCCCTTGTAGAGATATTGGATTGATGGTGCTACACGGAACATTTGGTCGATGTTGTCGTAACCACGCACCCATACCTTTTCGAGTTCTTTGTTGGCACCGAAGTTTTTCATATAGCCACCGAGAACAGTTGCACGGATGTTGTGGTTTTCGCGTGCTGTGTGATAGGCAAGTGTCATCCATGTAGATGATTGAGTGAGAGGAGCATAGTAGCGCGAGCCATCTGGATTTTCGCCATAGCCATAGCCCGACATCATGAGTAGGTGACCAGTGTTTTGTCCATAGATTGATTTGGTGGCGATGGTGAAGTTTTTGTTGCTATATTGAGCAAAGAGTTGAGTAGCGAAAGAGTTGACTTTTTCGTTGACTTTGATAGTCATAGAGTCGACAAGGGCAGTAGAGCGAGGGCAGAGTGACATGAATTCGCCACCGATGCCTATTTTCAAGCCATTTGCGGCGTATGTAGCACCGAGATAGAATTCAGGTGTACCACCAAATACTTGGTATTTGGTTGATGCTCCGTCGGGACCTGGAG
>JAZLEE010000087.1:0-4099 GCA_045615085.1 Candidatus Aphodosoma sp.
CAGCTCATGCTACATCTTGGCCTTTCAATTTTCAGTTCAACCTAATAGATAAAGCACGTTGGCTGAACGAAATATTCATCTGCGAGGGCTTCGACAAGCCTATTATCATCGGTCAATCGATGGGTGGCTATGTTGGTCAAGCCTACTCTCAACTCTACCCCAACGCGCTCCATGGTTTTATCTCCATCGACTCAGCTCCTCTCCAACGCGAATATACTACAGCTTTTGAAATATGGCTTTTGAAACGTATAGAGCCCGTCTATCGCCTCTATCCATGGAGTCTCCTTCTGCAATCAGGCACAAAAGGTGTCTCTACAACCCAATATGGCAGACAACTTATGCTCAATATGATGATGACATACGCTACTGACAACGAGCGCTATACACGCCTCTCTGGCCATGGCATGAAGATGCTTGGCGAGGCAATCGAAGCCAATCTACCTTACAAAATCAATTGTCCTGCGCTACTTATCTGTGGAGAAAAAGACCACGCAGGCTCATCCATCCGTCACAACAAAGCTTGGCATAAAAAAACAGGGATACCGCTCGTATGGATTCCAAATGCTGGTCACAACTCCAACACTGATGCCCCAACACTTGTAAATCAACTCATTGATGATTTTATAAAAAATTATAACTAAAAATATTTGGTGATATAAAAAAATTGGCGTAAATTTGCCACCGAAATTAAAACTCGATATCGTAATCGATAATTTGAAACAAAGGGGTGCTTTTCGGGATGCACGAAAAGCTGAGATTATACCCTCGAACCTGATGCAGTTAGTACTGCCGTAGGAATTGTGGATATGAAAAAAATATATAGCGTATGTCCACCTTCGACATACGCTTTTTTTGTTCTACACGAAGAACACCTCTTTGTTACTCATCATTAACTTAATCCTTAACAAAATGAAAATCAGAGTAAACAACAAAGAGGTGGAGACCCAAACTTGTAATCTACAACGACTCTCCCAAGAACTTAATTTTCCCCAAACTGGTATAGCCGTAGCTGTAAATAACCGCATGATTCCTCGTGCGCAATGGGAGCATTATATCCTAAACGAACATGATGATTTAATTATCATCAAAGCTGTGTGTGGAGGATAATGCTATGGTGCAATTTATCACACATCATACCGACCGATATTCTTATATCGACTCGGCTACTTTGGCATTGAAGGGCGGCTGCAAATGGGTGCAATTGCGCATGAAAAATGCTGATAAAGAGCTAATCTACAACACTGCTCTGCAAATCAAAGCTCTATGTCGCGAATATGATGCTACTTTCATCATCGACGACCATGTGGATATTGCCAAAAGCGTAGGAGCCGATGGCGTACACCTTGGCAAATTGGATATGCCTATTGCCAAAGCAAGACAATTATTGGGGGATAAATTCCTAATTGGCGGCACTGCCAACACTTTCCAAGACGTTAAAAATCACTATGAGGCTGGAGCCGACTACATCGGTTGCGGTCCGTTACGCTACACTACAACCAAAAGCAACCTCTCGCCTATATTAGGCTATGATGGATACCAAAAAATCATAGAACAAATGAGGGATGCTCAAATCAATATCCCTATCGTGGCTATTGGCGGAATCATAGAAAGCGACATCCCTGATTTGATGCAAATCGGCCTCAATGGCATCGCTTTAAGCGGTAGTATACTACGTGCCGAAAATCCAATAAATGAAATGAATAACATCATAAAACTTACTAAATTATGGAAAAATTAATAATTGCTGGTCGTGAATTCGACTCTCGCCTATTCTTAGGAACTGGCAAATTTCGTTCTAATGAACAAATGAAGGCTGCAATCTCTGCTTCGGGCACCGAAATGGTGACTGCTGCTATGAAACGTATCGACCTCAACGACAAAGAGGATGATTTGTTAAACCATATTTTAAGTCCGAATATACAGCTACTTCCAAATACATCGGGTGTTCGCAATGCCGAAGAGGCTATATTTGCTGCACAAATGGCTCGTGAGGCTTTTGGTACTAATTGGTTGAAACTAGAGATTCATCCCGACCCTAAATACCTACTACCCGACTCTATTGAAACACTAAAAGCCACCGAAAAATTGGTAAAACTTGGTTTTATCGTGCTCCCTTATTGCCAAGCCGACCCTACACTATGCAAACATCTCGAAGAGGCAGGTGCTGCTACAGTGATGCCTTTAGGTGCTCCAATTGGCACAAACAAAGGATTACAAACTCGCGACTTTTTGCGCATTATCATCGAGCAAGCCAATGTTCCTGTAATTGTCGACGCTGGCATTGGTGCTCCAAGCCATGCTGCCGAAGCTATGGAAATGGGTGCCTCTGCTTGCTTGGTCAACACGGCTATTGCCGTAGCAGGCAACCCAATAGAAATGGCTATAGCCTTCAAAGAGGCTGTTATTGCCGGACGTCGCGCCTACGAGGCCGGATTGGGCAATGTCAATTATAACATAAAAGCTTCGGCATCATCACCACTCACATCATTTCTAAATAATTAAAACCTATGTTTAGCGAAGAGATAGAAAAACTTTCGTGGGAAGAGACCACACGAAAGATTTATGCAAAAACGGATGCCGATGTGCGCCGTGCATTGAGCAAAGAACGTTGTGACGTAGAGGATTTTATGGCTCTCATTTCGCCTGCCGCAATTCCCTATTTGGAAGATATGGCTACACTGAGCAAGCACTATACGCAGGAGCGTTTTGGGCGCACTATGTCGCTATTTATTCCTCTGTATCTGACCAATTCGTGCGCCAACTCGTGCATCTATTGTGGGTTTCACATCAGCAACCCTATGCCTCGCACTATACTAACGTTTGAGGAGATGGAGAACGAATATAAGGCTATCAAACAATTGGGTCCTTTCGAAAACCTACTGCTTGTGACGGGCGAAAATCCTGCCAAAGCTGGTGTGCCATATCTTGCCAAGGCTCTCGATATTGCTAAACGCTATTTTGCTAATCTCAAAATAGAGGTGATGCCTTTGAAGTCTGAAGAATACAAAGAACTGACCGAGCATGGTCTGAATGGTGTTATCTGTTTTCAAGAGACCTACAACAAAGAGAGATATAATATCTATCACCCTCGTGGCATGAAATCTAAATTCGATTGGCGTGTCAATGCTCCCGACCGCATGGGCGAAGCTGGTGTGCACTCTATCGGCATGGGTGTGTTAATTGGTCTTGAAGATTGGCGCACTGATGTCACATTTTTAGCTCGTCATCTTCGCTATTTGCAACGCAAATATTGGCGCACAAAGTATAGCGTAAATTTTCCACGCATGCGCCCTGCCGAGAATGGCGGATTCCAACCTAATGTGATTATGACCGACAAGGAGTTGGCTCAACTCACCTTTGCTATGCGCATATTCGACCACGATGTGGATATCTCCTACTCTACACGCGAAACTCCTTTCATTCGCGACAATATGGCTCCTCTTGGTGTGACTACCATGAGCGCCGAGAGTCGAACCGAACCTGGTGGATACTTCACCTATCCGCAAGCTTTAGAGCAATTTTCTGTGAGCGACAATCGCACTGCGCAACAGGTATGCCAACGATTGCGAGAATTAGGCATCGAGCCTGTCTGGAAGGATTGGGATTCGTCGTTTGATTTAACTAATTTAAAGCAATGAACAGATATTCTCGACAATTATCTATGCCCGAAATTGGCTTAGAGGGACAACAAAAACTCAATGCTTCTAAGGTACTTATAATAGGCGCAGGTGGACTTGGTTCACCTGTCGCCCTATATCTAACTGCCGCTGGTGTAGGCACTTTGGGCATTATCGACTACGACTCTATTAGCGAAAGCAACCTCAATCGCCAAATTCTATATACCGAAAATGACATCGGTCAACCGAAAGTCAACATTGCCGCTCAACGTCTTAAAGCCCTGAATAGCAACATCAATATAGTAACATATGCCGAACATCTAACTCGCAACAACCACAATCGTGCCATGGAGATTATAAGCAAATACGACATTGTGGTGGATGCTTGCGACAATATGCCGACAAGATTCTTGGCAAGCGATATAGCCGATCAATTGTCCATTCCTTTTGTTTATGGTGCAATGGAAGGTTTCTGTGGCTAC
>JAZLEE010000088.1:0-5030 GCA_045615085.1 Candidatus Aphodosoma sp.
CTTCGATTGATGAGTTGTCGTCAATCATTGCAGGCAGAATGAATGAGGCCAATCTCTATTTGGCTCGAGCATACGATTATGCTTTGGTGCAAGATTTTACGTCGGCTATCGAGGACTTCTCAAAGGCTATATATATCGATGGACAAAATGCGTTGGCATACTTCTCAAGGGCTAATATTCGATATAAACAATTGGAATATCGCATGAATAACAACGACGAAAATTCTCAGTCGTATGCCGATACATACAGATATGAATATGAAATGATTATGCGCGATTATGATAAGGTGATTGAATTGGCCCCTGAGTTTGCTTTTGTGTGGTACAATAAAGCCAATTTGCTCGCTCATCAAAAAGATTATCAAGCTGCTTTGACTTGTTACACCCAGGCTATTGCGCTTGAAGTGGATTTCAGCGAAGCATATTTTAATCGTGCACTAACATATCTATTGCTCAATCAGCGCGATAAGGCTATTGCCGACCTCTCGAAAGCTGGCGAATTGGGCATATATAAAGCATACGCAATTCTGAAAAGATTACAAAATAAAGACTAAAATAGAATAATATACGAATAAGATATGAATAAGAATAGGATAAATAAGGGAAATAATTCCTCATTCCTCATTTCTAATTCCTCATTATAATAATAGTAGGACGGCTTGTCGCTGCAGCTCTCGTGGCTGAAGAGGAAAGTCCGGGCAACACAGAGCACCATACTTCTTAACGGGAAGTGGGCCGTGAGGTTCAAGTCAATGTAACAGAAAATAACCGCCCGCAAGGGTAAGGGTGAAAAGGTGGGGTAAGAGCCTACCGCCAATGTGGCAACACATTTGGGTCAGTACAACTTATGGGTTGAAAGTTCAAGTATACCAGCGTCATGTTAGGGTTGCTCGCCCGAGTATCGTTGGAGGGTAGAACGATAGAGACGTCTAGCGATAGACGTAGTAGATAAATGACAAGCACTGTCTTCGCAAGAATGATAGTACAAAACCCGGCTTATAGTCCTACTATTATTTTTCTATAATTAAAATAATAAATTAATTATGAAACAAAAAAAATCCCTCGGTGAGAAAATTTCTTGGTTAATCCATTTTCTCCTTCATGACATATTCCGCATAACAGAGGCCGAACTTAGTCGTTCGACTCGATTCCTACTTCGACTGCTCAAAAAACTAATTCTCTCTGTTCGTGGATTTATCGACGACAATCTCATCGTGAAAGCATCTGCACTCACATACTACACAATTTTGGCTATTGTGCCAATATTTGCGCTCTTTGTGGCTGTGGGTAAAGGACTTGGTTTCTCCGAAATTGTTGAGGGCTTTGTGGTCGAACTGATTGGAGACAACCCAGAAATTACCGCTATCGTAATGGGATTTGTCAATAACTCACTCGAATATGCCCAAGGTGGTCTTTTTGTGGGTATTGGCGTCACTGTTTTGCTTTGGGCCATTATTAGCATGTTCCGCCAAGTAGAAGCCAATTTCAATGCTATATGGAACGTAAAGAAAAATCGTTCTATCGTGCGCCAATTCACTACCTACATCACAATGCTCATCGTTGTACCAATATTTATTGTCATCTCAAGCGGTATTAATGTCAAGGTGGACGAATATGTCTCTCTCATTGCTCAATCGTCAGTAGGGTCGTTCTTTGTGCCTATATATCAATTCCTTGTCAAACTATCACCGTTTGTTATCTATTGGTTGCTTTTCACTCTTGTATATGTCATTATACCTAATACTAAAGTGAAAATCTCCAACGCAATGCTCTCCGGCGTTATCACTGGTACGGCGTTTCTTGCCATACAAGTCCTATACGTCAGCGGTCAGGTGTCGCTTGCTCAGTACAATGCCGTGTATGGTAGTTTTGCTGCTATTCCGTTGTTACTCTTTTGGTTGCAACTCTCATGGACCATCATTCTCTATGGTGCCGAACTATGCTATGTTGGACAAAATCTTATGAGCTTTAGTTTCGAAAGCGATATCAAGAATATCTCTCGTAGATATAAAGACTACACACTACTTATTGTATTGAAAATCATTATCAATCGTTTCTGCGAAGGCCAACAACCTATCTCAGCCAACGAAATTTCGCTCAACTACAACATACCTATTCGCCTTGTGCACGACCACCTCAAACTCCTTGTAGATACCGAAATTATCTCCGAAATATATATCGAACAAAATATCGACCGATATTATCAACCTGCACTTGATACTAACCTAATAACCATACAGTTAGTATTCAATCGAATCAATTGTCTTGGCTCTGAAAACTTCAAAATAGCCGACGATTCTTTCAATCATATCTGGCAACAACTACAAGATATCCAACAAAATATAGACTCTGAAACATCTAAACTCCTTATCCGAAATTTGTAATATGAGAAGAATATTTACATTATTAATTGTGCTTTGTGGATTACTCCCTACGGTCGTGATTTTTGCTTCGCTCGGCAATCCAAGCAAGCTTGATAGCTCTCGCTTATCGCAAAAATTCTGCAGTGTGCATGGTCAAATAGTGCGCTGTGGGGCTGACCGCATCGACCAATACCTACCTTTGTTGCAAGAAAAACGTATTGGTGTGGTTGCACATAAAGCAAGTTATATCTATACAGGCGTTTTTAAGCGAAAAGATGTACGTCGCTATAATTTGAATGGGAATACTCATCTTGTTGATTTTCTTGCTGCTCAGAATATCAATATAGAATGTGTGTTTGCTCCAGAACATGGTTTTCGTGGCACTGCCGATGCAGGCGAAAAGGTGTCGAGTGGGGTAGATGCTCAAACTGGTATTATGGTGCGCTCGCTCTATGATGGCAACACAGGTCGCCCATCCGACTCAATCATGTCGCTCATCGATATCGTACTATTTGATCTTCAAGATGTTGGACTTCGCTATTACACCTATCTCACCACGATGGTCAAGATGATGGAAGCTTGTGCTACACACAATGTGCAGATGATTATTCTCGACCGTCCTAATCCTAATGGACACTATGTCGATGGTCCTATTCTCGATATGAAATATCGTTCTGCTGTAGGCTATCTACCTGTGCCAGTGGTGCATGGCATGACACTTGGCGAAATTGCCTATATGGTTAATGGTGAATATTGGTTGCCCGATTCGGCACAGTGCAACATCACTATTGTCACTTGCGAAAACTACACTCATCAAACTCTATATCAGCTACCTATAGCACCTTCGCCTAACCTCCCAAATATGCGAAGTGTCTATCTATATCCTGCAATGTGCTACTTCGAAGCTACGCCCGTCTCACTTGGTCGTGGCACCGACTATCCATTTCAATGCTATGGCCATCCCAATATGCTCGGATACGACTATCATTTCACGCCAACATCACGCTTTGGAGCCAAAATTCCACCTCAACAAGACCTTCAATGCTATGGCGTGGACCTAAGTAAATCTCCATCTCTCGACACAATATTCAATCGCGGAGTAGACCTCTCATATCTTATAGATGCCTATAACAATCTCCACCTTGGCGACCATTTCTTTCGCCCATTTTTCGAGAAACTGATTGGGGTAGATTACGTACGTAAAATGATAAAATCTGGAAAAACTGCAGAAGAAATTCGTGCTGTATGGCAACCTGAAGTAGAACAATTCCGCCAAAAACGTGCAAAATACCTTCTTTATCAAGAATAAAATCACTAATTCACAATCAGTTAATGTACACACAAAAATACTTAGCACAAAACTTGCATAATTCAGAAAAATATCGTACCTTTCCATTCGCAAAATCAAGGTGAAACTTGTAACTAAAAAGTTGGTGCCATAGCTCAGTTGGTAGAGCAAAGGACTGAAAATCCTTGTGTCCCCGGTTCGATTCCTGGTGGCACCACAAAAAAAGAGATAATCAAAAAAATGATTATCTCTTTTTCTTTTATAATAAAGTTTATCTTATTCTTTATCTCAAGCAAGGTTCAAGCAACCTATCTCGAAGAAGACTGACACATATCTCAATATATATATTCCGCTTACAATTCACTCTTAAAAAACATCTCAACAAACACAGGATAGTGGTCACTAACTCCACCTTGATAAAATGGACCAACATACGTTCTCTTAGGAATCATCTCTCCTGTATGTTTATCTCTTTTCGAAATCCATTTTGGATGGTAAACTTCTGCATCTGGTAATATCCTAACCGATAGATTACCATTTAACAAAGCTCCACTCACTATTATCTGGTCCAACATATCCCAGTCACCATCATGAAAATACGATCCAATCTCTCTATCATCAAACCCATTTCCATCCCAACACAAATTATATAACATCATATCCTCAAATCCACTAGCCACATACGGCAATGCTGCAAGGGTACTACTTGGTACTTTATCCGATGGATTATCATTAAAATCACCCATAATAATAATTCCCGCCTGCTGATCTACCGCTTGAATTCCTTCAACTACTTTTCTCACAGCCTTTGCAGCTGCTATACGATTAGGTTCTGAAGCTAACGCACCCTCTCTGCGCGAAGGAAAATGTACTTGTATAATATGCAACATTGTCGAATCTGACAATGTTCCACATGTATATAGCAAATCTCTGGTTTCTTGACCATTAGGTAGATTTACAGGTATTGGACGAGATGCTAATGGTGTAAATTTATCTTTTTGATAGAGTAGAGCCACATCAATTCCTCTCACATCTGGTCCCTCATAATGCACATAATCATAACCCAATTGGTCGTATGGATCAGTTTGAGTCATTGTCTTAAGCACATAATCATTTTCAACCTCACATAACCCAACAAGTAAAGGCAATTCTTCACCACCAACACCAACAATTACTTGCATTACTTCATGCAATTTATCTTGAAAACGCTTATTAGTCCACTTTAATTCAGAATCTGGCAAATACTCCATATCATTTTTTAATGAATCGTGTTGCGTATCAAAAAAATTTTCTACATTAAATGTCATTATTTTCATAGGCTGCGCATAGAGTGTAATTAACACTAAATCAAACAATAAACTCAATAATATTCGTTTCAT
>JAZLEE010000089.1:0-3583 GCA_045615085.1 Candidatus Aphodosoma sp.
GTACCCACAAGCACAGGACGACCAGCAGCCACAAGATTAACAACCTCTTCGATCACGGCATTGTATTTTTCGCGTTTAGTTTTATAAACGCGGTCATCCATATCGATACGTGCAATTGGACGGTTTGTAGGGATTACTACTACGTCAAGTTTGTAGATATCCCAAAACTCACCTGCTTCGGTCTCCGCAGTACCCGTCATACCCGACAATTTATGGTACATACGGAAGTAGTTTTGAAGCGTAATAGTTGCAAATGTTTGTGTTGCAGCTTCAACTTTCACACGTTCTTTCGCCTCAATCGCTTGGTGAAGACCATCACTATAACGACGACCATCCATGATACGACCAGTTTGTTCGTCGACAATCATTACTTTATTATCCATCACCACATATTGATCGTCTTTTGCAAAGAGTGTGTATGCTTTGAGCAATTGATTCACGGTATGTACGCGCTCCGATTTAATTGAGTAATCTTGAAGAGCAGCATCTTTTCTTGCATCACGTTCTTCATCCGACAAACCCATTTTCTCAATTTCGGCAATCTCGGCACCAACGTCAGGCAATACGAAGAAATTAGGGTCTTCGGTCGAGCGAGTCATAGTATCAATACCCTTGTCGGTCAACTCGATAGAGTTGTGTTTTTCGTCGATAACAAACAACAATGGATCGGTTGCTATATGCATATGCTTACTATTCTCTTGCATATAGAACTCCTCTGTTTTGAGAAGAATTTGTTTAATGCCTGGTTCCGAAAGGTATTTAATCAAAGCCTTGTTCTTAGGCATTGCTTTATACGAACGGAAAAGAGCCAACGCACCTTCTTCGCTGATTTTCTTGTCTTCGTTACCAATCTTAGCACGAGCCTCAGCCAAGAGTTGAGTAGCCATAGATGATTGTTGTTTTACCAACACCTCTACACGTGGACAATACTCTTCAAACATTTGGTCTTCGCCTTTAGGCACCGGACCTGAGATAATCAATGGAGTACGAGCATCATCAATCAACACCGAGTCGACCTCATCGACAATAGCATAATTATGTTTGCGTTGCACAAGGTCAATTGGTGCAGAAGCCATATTATCGCGAAGATAGTCGAAACCAAATTCGTTGTTAGTACCAAATGTAATATCAGCATTATAAGCACGACGGCGTTCTTCTGAATTAGGACGGTGTTTGTCGATACAATCAACACTCAAACCATGGAACATATAAAGAGGGCCCATCCATTCCGAGTCACGTTTAGAGAGGTAGTCGTTGACAGTAACCACATGCACACCATTACCAGTCAAAGCATTGAGGAATACTGGCAAAGTAGCCACAAGAGTTTTACCCTCACCAGTAGCCATTTCTGCAATCTTACCACGATGCAATACGACACCACCAAACAATTGCACATCGTAGTGGATCATATCCCATTTGTGCATATTACCACCAGCTTCCCATTCGTTGCTATAGATAGCTTTATCCCCATCAATCACCACAAAGTCATGTTTGATAGCTAATTGACGGTCGAATTCTGTTGCAGTAACCTCAATAGTTTCGTTTTGAGCAAAACGACGAGCAGTATCTTTTACGATAGCAAACACCTCTGGCAACACGCGGTCAAGTTCCACCTCAAGAGTATCAAGTATTTTCTTTTCGAGTTTATCAATTTCATTATATAGACCTTCTCGTTTATCAAGTTCAGTCTCTTCGATACGAGCACGAATTTCTGCAATACGAGCACGCTCTGCCATAACAGCTTCTTGCAATTGGACACGAATAGCCGCAGTGCGAGCACGAAGTTCATCATTAGAAAGTCTTTCTATAGTTGGATAAATCTCTTTTATCTTATTCACAACAGGCGACACCTCTTTCAAATCGCGTTGTGCTTTGTTGCCAAAAAGTTTGGTCAAAAAATCATTAAAACCCATATTTTTAAGTTGTAAGTTGTAAGTTGAAAGTTGAAGTTTGAGAGACAACACATTTCTCATCTACCCCACTCCTCTTTGTTCTATTATTTTACTATTTTTGTGTTATATTTTGTTCCGTCGGTTAATGTTATAGTTACCACATAAACGCCACTTGACATATTCGCAATAGAAGTTATAGGACTACCACGAAGGGTTGCTACAGCTTGTCCATTAACATTATAAATCACACCTGATTCATATTCACCCACAATTTCGAGCACATCATCGTGACGAGCAATCACAGTCACAGGAGACTCTACCACATCATCGACAGCCACTTCATGAGGGCGCACTTGAACTTTTTCTGTATTATAAACATTAAAGTCAGTATAACGCTCTTTTACATTTGGTTTTGTCGAATAGTTATGAACAAAAGCAACTACATTAAGATTATCAACATTCCAATTTGGTTGCACTTTGACTTTATATTCTTTTTCAAAACCATCATTCAAAGTTACAACATCGCCCCATACATCAGTTGCAATATGGCGATTCACATTATGTTGATAATACAAACCTTGACGATCACTATTCCATCCTGCTTGACGATCAGTAGCAAGATTATCTTCCGTTACATATACAGTCAATCGAGGTTCACCACCAAGTTGTGTAGTCGATTTTCCTGTTGTTTTAATTGTCAATATTGAATCCGTTTCGTTAAAGTCAGCCTCTAGCTCAATCCACGCTAATGCAGGTTTTGCCAATGCCACATCGAGCATAGTCCACACATCGGCACTCTCAATTGAGAAAACCACACAACTATCTCCTCCTTGATATGGATTTTCATGACCATCGGCTTTCGACCACAAAGTGCGATCAATCATTCCTGCAGGAGCAAACGTAGTTACAATTGCCGAATAATAAAAATTCATATAAATTGTATCTGCTGGCAAAGTCCATTGGTCTGTATAAAATGCGACATGATGTCCCACTTCAACAACTTGGTCATGACGTCCATCTATCGACATTTCAACAATTTGATGTCCTTTTGGACAAGCTGTACAATTTTCGGTAGAAAAAACTTCGAGCAACACTTTACGTGCGACAATACGATCCAACACGTTCACACTCACCGAGTGCACATTATTTTCTGGTGTTAAATCATTCTCACCGTTCAATTTTGTGACCACAAAATTAAGTGTGTGAGCACCTATTTCTTCTATCTTAATATTATCAAACACAATGCTATCCGCACTAAGATAAGGAATCTCAGTCTCTATTACTCGTGTTTCTTTCACGCCACTACCAAAATCACATTCTATTTCTATAGTACGAATTGTGTCTGCTGCAACATTTTCAACTTTAAATGCCACATCAAATGCTTTGTTCGATTCAGCATCAATATTCACAATATTCGACGACAACACAATGTCATGAGCAGGCAACATATCACCCTCAATAGTAGCATAAATAGCAATACCCTTGGTTGATGTCCAAGTTGCTACCGAACCTTTTTTGATATACGACTGAACAGGACTACTATTCGCTATAGCCTGACTAATCGTAGTTCCACCTAACAAATAATATCCGACATACAACGAGTCACCAGTCAGTACAATTGGTTCATCAAGCACTATCTTATTCCAACCTTCAGTCAAAGTTGTCACATCAAGTTCTTTGTCAAACAAAAA
>JAZLEE010000090.1:0-7908 GCA_045615085.1 Candidatus Aphodosoma sp.
ATGCCTCCAATGGGCGGTGGCATGGGTGGCATGATGTAATCCACACAACCAATCACAATAAAGAAAAGGCTGATTTCAAAAGAAATCAGCCTTTTTTATACTACAATCAAATCCTTATTTCACAAGCATACCCTCAGCAACAGCTTTTGCCACTTCCTCGCCTTTGAGAATAGTTGCAAGTTGCAAAGCAAATTCGATAGTGCAACCAGGACCGCGAGATGTCACCACATTACCCGACACCATCACTCTGTCTTTCGACACAAATGCTTCTTCCAATTGTTCTTCAAAGCCTGGATAGCATACAGCTTGCAAATTACGCAAAATATGCATTTTGCCAAGGATAGACGGTGCAGCACAAATAGCCGCAATCCAACGACCTTTCTTATTTTGTTCGCGAAGAGCATTAATCAAGCCAGCATGTTCACCAAGGTTAAGAGTTCCAGGCATACCACCAGGAAGAATAAGCATTTGAGCATCCGAACAATCTACCTCATCAAACATTTTGTCAGCTTCAACACGCACACCATGAGCACCCGCAACAACACGTTCGCTCATTACCGAAACTGTAGTCAATTCTACCTCTGCACGACGCAACACATCAATTGTTGCAATAGCTTCAACCTCTTCGAAGCCTGTTCCTAAAAATAAATAAACCATAATATAAGTTGAAAATTGGAAGTTTAAAGTTGAAAATTAAAACATAAAACTCAAAAGAATATAACTTTCAAATTTCACATTTCAATATTCAAATTCAATTAGTTTAATCTGAAATTATAGGTTATTGTACCAATAGCCACTCCGCCATCACCAGCCGAGAACTTATTTTTCTTCGCAGCTTCAATCGCCGCCTTACGCAAAGTTTCGTTTGTGATAGTCGTTCCTTTAGTTGCAATAGCAGCATCGACCACCTTACCTGATGCATCCACGCGTATCTCTACCACAATACGACCCTCCTCATTACCTTGATATGAAGGACGAGCCAACGTACCCAATAGGTCACGACCACTAAGCGACCAAGAGTTTCCGCCTTGAGAACCTTGACCTGCAGGATTACCTTGCTGAGTTTCACCTTTTGTTTGACCTTGTCCTTTACCCATATTTTGGAATGCCGAGCCGGCAAGACTACTTGCTTGATTCTTTTTAGCCTCTTGCTCTGCTTTTATCCGGGCTTCTTCAGCTGCTTTTTCGCGAGCTATGCGCTCTTGTTCGGCTTTTTCACGAGCTATACGCTCTTGCTCTGCACGAATTCGAGCCTCTTCTTCGGCTTGTTTGCGTTTCTTCTCTGCCTCTATTGCTACCGATGGATCTTCTTGTGTCATCAAATCCTCTTCTGCTGGAGCCGACACTTGAGGTGCTGCAGGTGGAGGTGTCGTTGTAGGCATAGGTGCAGCCTCTGGTGCAGGAGTTGGATTAGGCATACTTTCACCAAAACCCTCCTCTGCAAAGCCCAACGAAATCATCACACCTTCATCCATCTCATTGCGATGTGCTGTCATTCCGCAGAATATCAGTATCAACAAGATAATAATACAGATTATTGTCGTTGCAATAGCCGATTGTATTTCTGATTTCTTTAGTTTCATTACTCTTTTACTTTGGTAGCTATCACCAATTTAAGGCGATTTTCATTAGCTATATCAAGTATTTTCACTATTTCGCGATAAGGCACCAATTCATCGGCATGCAATGCCACATAAGTAGTCGAATCTGCCGCATGCACAGTTTGTAAATATGGCTCAATCTCTTCAAAGTGCACAGCACGAGGTTTCGAACCATTATCTGCAATACTATATTCGCCTTCCGCAGTAATACCTATTTTCACAATATTTGCCTTAGTTGCGGTCTTTGCCGAACTTTGAGGCAAATTCACTTTCATATCATTCGGTGCCGACATTGTTGATGCTATCATAAAGAACAATAGCAACAAGAATATAATATCGGTCATCGACGACATCGAAAATGACGAATCTATTTTATTTGATTTCTTTAAAGCCATAATTATTTACCTGCTGCTGGTTCGTTAAGCAAATCAAGGAATTCCATACTACGCATTTCGAGGCGACGCATCACTTCATTTACGCGGCCCACAAGATAGTTATATGCAAAGTATGCACATACACCCACGATAAGACCAGCCACTGTTGTCACCATCGCAGTATAGATACCGCCCGACAATTGGCTAAGGTTGATAGTATTACCACCAGCTTGCTCCATTTCGAAGAAAGCTTGCACCATACCCATTACGGTACCCAAGAAACCCAACATCGGCGCACCACCCGAAATAGTAGCCAACAACGAAAGACCTTTTTCCAATTTAGCCACTTCGATATTACCCACGTTTTCAATTGCTACCAACACGTCTGACATCGGACGACCGAGACGCGAGATACCTTTTTCAATCATACGTGCTGATGGCGATTTTGTGTCGCGACACAATTTCAAAGCTGCATCCAATTTACCATCGTAGATATAATCTTTGATTCTATCCATGAACGAAACATCCTCTTTCGAAGCCTGTTGAGTCACAATCATACGTTCAATAAAGATATAAATTGCCAAAACAAGCATCAAGGCAAGAGGAATCATAATCCAACCTCCTTTGAGGCACATATCAATAAAATTCAATTTCACAGGCTCTTCAACCATCGGAGCCATTGCATTCAATGTGTCAGCAGCCATACCTGCCACCATTTGTGTTTCTTGTAAGAAAAGCATAATTATATAAATGAGATTACTAAAATTACTTTATTAACGAAAATATTCTATTTTTATTTCAAACAATCCAAATAACGTTTGATTGTTTCTTCCAATCCAAGATAAAGAGCATCACAAATCAATGCATGACCAATCGACACCTCATCGAGGAATGGCACACACTCATGGAAGTATGCCAAGTTGTGCAAATCCAAGTCGTGACCGGCATTGATACCCAAGCCCAACTCATGAGCTGCTACAGCAGCATGCACATACGGAGCCACAGCTGCCTCTCTATCCTCATGATATTGCGATGCATAAGGCTCGGTATAAAGTTCTATTCTATCTGCACCTGTGCGAGCTGCTGCCTTAATATTTTCAATATCCGTACCCACAAATATCGAAACTCTAATACCTTGAGTCTTGAACAACTCCACCAATCCTTTCAAATGGTCAAAGTTTGCCACGCAATCCCAACCTGCATTCGATGTCAACACCCCCGGTGCATCTGGCACCAAAGTCACTTGATGAGGGCGCACAGTATTCACCAAATTGATAAATCTTTCATCAGGATTACCCTCTATGTTAAATTCCGTCGACAATGCTGGTTTCAAATCCAACACATCTTGACCCGTAATATGGCGTTCATCCGGACGTGGATGCACCGTAATACCTTGCGCTCCAAATTTCTCACAATCCAATGCAACTTTCAGTACATCAGGATTATTCCCCCCGCGCGCATTACGTATAGTTGCTATTTTATTTATATTTACACTTAGTTTTGTCATATCTTTTATATATCAAATTTTATTTGTAACTTTGTGGTCAGAAATTGGGTACAAAAGTACAAAAAAAATTTCACACTACAAAATACAATACCAACAACTTTCAAATTTCAATCGTTAAATTTCAAATCAACCCAAATATGCAAATTCTAATCTTTGGCAATAAGTACAAACTGAAATTCATAGGTCAAGTTAAAGACTTGTTTTTCAAACTAAAATCGCATGGTGCGACACTCCTTTTCGAACAAGAATTTGCCACCGAAATCCAACAATCAGCCTTGCTCGACATCTCCGAGTTTGGCACATTCAGCGATATCACCACAGCCGACATTGCCATCAGCCTCGGTGGTGATGGCACACTCCTCTCCACTGCCAATTGCATTGGCAACCTTCAAATTCCTATTCTCGGCATAAATCTTGGCCGATTGGGTTTCCTCACCGATGTGCAAGCCCACGAGCTCGACACGCTCGACCAAATCATTCTCAACCGCCAATACCGAATCGAGGACCGCACAGTTCTCCGTGCCGAAATAGGTCAAAACTCCTCTTCCCACACACCTAATTCCTCGTTAGTAGAATATTCACTCAACGAAATAGCCGTACTCAAACAAGACCTCTCGTCAATGATATCTATCAACGTCGCGCTCAACGACGAACCGCTCCACACCTACCAAGCCGACGGTCTACTCATCTCTACGCCAACCGGTTCCACTGCCTATTCGCTCAGTGTTGGCGGACCAATCATGATGCCCAACACCAACAATCTCATCATTGCCCCTGTGGCGTCTCACTCGCTCAATGTGCGCCCTCTCATCATCCCCGACAACCTCAAAATCGACCTCAAAGTCAATAGTCGTAGCCACTCATTTCTTGCCTCTATCGACGGCCGCAGTATCATAATGCCCGAGTCAACCACAATCTCAATTTCCAAAGCCGAACACACCGTGCGCATCATCCGCCTCGAAGGCCACTCATTCCTCAACACCCTCAAAACCAAACTCATGTGGGGCGCCGACGTAAGAAATTGAACCGAAAGTCTTTGAGCCTTTGGCAATAAAAAATTGAAAATTCCTTATTCCTACTAAATAAAAAAAACGAGGCGAAACTAATAATTGTGCATTGTGCATTATGCATTGAAGTAGCTCGCTACTAAATATCTAAAATATGAAAATAATCTACATGGGTACCCCCGACTTTGCAGTCGAACCCCTCCGCCGTTTAGTTGATGCAGGCAAAAACATCGTTGCCGTTGTCACTATGCCCGACAAACCTGCCGGTCGTGGCCACAAAATCCAATTCTCGCCAGTCAAAGAATATGCGCTCAGCGTTGGACTACCGATCCTCCAACCTACCAACCTCAAAGACCCTGAGTTTATCGAAGAACTCCGTTCTTATCAAGCCGACCTACAAATCGTAGTTGCTTTCCGCATGCTTCCTGAGGTTGTGTGGAATATGCCTCCTCTTGGCACTTTCAATCTCCACGCTTCCCTCCTTCCGCAATATCGTGGTGCTGCGCCTATCAACTGGGCTGTCATCAATGGCGAGACCGAAACTGGCATCACCACCTTCTTCCTTCAACACGAAATCGACACTGGCAACATCATCATGCAAGAGAAAATCACCATTGCTCCCGATGATAATGCTGGCATTGTTCACGACAAATTGATGATGCTCGGAGCCGACCTCGTACTTCAAACTGTCAACCAAATCGAGTCAGGCAACGTCACATCTATGCCACAACCTGAAGGCGAACTCAAAGCTGCTCCTAAAATCTTCAAAGACACATGCCACATCAATTTCAACTCCTCAGCCGAGTCGGTACGCAATCTCGTGCGTGGACTTGCCCCATACCCTGCAGCTTGGGTCGAACTTGCCGACCCAACAGGCAACACCACTAATATGAAAATCTACGAGGTATCTAAAGAACTCTGCACTCCAACCCACACCGCAGGCACACTCGTTTGCGATGGCAAAAAGGTGCTCAAAGTTGCCGTGCTCGATGGCTACATCCATCTCAACCAAGTGCAACTCGCAGGCAAAAAACGCATGCCAGCCGCCGACCTCATGCGTGGCACCGACCTCACACAATACCACATACAATAATCTCACCTAAGACAACACATACAAAAAGGGCCGACAACACACTGTCAGCCCTTTTTTATTTGTGAATATTTATGTCATTCGCATGAGAAAAATCCAATGAAAGTCCTTATTTCGAAAGGTCAAAATATTGTTGACCTATCAAATGACCATCAACGAACAAGTCCACACGATAATCACCTTCCCAAAGTGTTTCAGTCACAGTGTAATAGATTGCATCCGACAACTCCTCGCCAGTAAATTCAAAGCTCTTACGCGCCGAGAATGCAATCTTCGAATCCTCAAATTGGAATAGATCGCTCGCTTGTTTTTGTAGCACCATATCATCTGGCGTAGTAATACGCATATATATAGTCTTATTGCCCACCTCGGCAGTATTATTTTTTGCAAGAGTATAATCCACCTTAATAATAGCAAGTTTACGCACCGATTTTGTTTTACGGCCACGCTCGTTTTGCAAATCAACTGCAATATTCGTAGCTTCAAGTTGAGAAGCAATAGTCACCTTTTCCACCAAGCGTTCGCGCTCTTCCGACAGAGTTTTCACCTCTTCAGTAGCCGCTTGATAGCGTTGTTGCACTTGACGATTCTCAGCTTCAAGTTTAGTATTCACCGCAGTGAGCGAATCCACCTGACGCACATACGACACCAATACCTTGCGCACAGTCGAAAGTTCCTCTTTCAACTCAGCGATACGGCGCGCATTCGTAGCCTTCACAGTGCGCAACTCTTCAAGCAACAATTGCACACGTTTTTGCTCTTGGTCAAGTTGATGAAGAAGCGAATCATTATTCACCTTAATCGACATGCCCTCAATTTCAAGAGCCACATCAGCATATTCATTCTCAAGTTGTTCTTTCTCATAATTCATCATTTCCACCATCTCCTCCATTTCGGTTTTGGTGGTTGACAACGAACGCGAAAGATAAAAAATCACACCTCCTGCAACAAGCAGCAAAAGCACAAACACAAAAATTACTGTTTTTTTATTCATAATTATATTAAGGGTTAAAGGTTAGGGTTATTGTCTATCGACCATTGACTTTTGACTATCAACCTTAAATCATATCCGGATGGCACGCGAAGCGTAAAAATCTGTGAGATAAAAGGATATAACAACAAGATAAATATCAGTGTTATCCGTGATATCTGTGGGAGATATATTTATATACAAAGTTGAGTATTAACTATTCTATTTTTTTGCAAAATTACAAATAACTTTGCGATTGTGCAACTTTTTGCAAATTTATTAGCAAAAAATTTCGCTATATCAATTTAATTGCCTAACTTTGCGACTGCTTTTTGTAAATACTACAAAATAAAACTATAAATAATTAAATCTAATAACAATCGCAGCATGTAGCCACACGCTACACGCTACTAAAAAACTAACAAAATTATGTCTAAAGTAACCGTTGTAGGTGCAGGTAACGTAGGTGCTACTTGTGCCAATGTGTTGGCTGTAAACGAAGTTGCCAACGAAGTTGTACTCATCGATATCAAAGAAGGCTTTGCTGAAGGTAAAGCAATGGATATCATGCAAACTGCTCAATTGATGGGCTTCGACACTGTAGTTAAAGGTGTAACTAACGACTATTCACAAACTGCAGGTTCAGATGTTGTTATCATCACTTCTGGTATTCCACGTAAACCAGGTATGACTCGCGAAGAACTCATCGGTGTTAACGCAGGTATCGTAAAAAGCGTAGCTGAAAACTGCTTGAAATATTCTCCAGAAGCTATCCTCGTTATCGTAGCTAACCCAATGGACCCAATGGCATACCTCACATACAAAACTCTCGGTTTGCCACGTAACCGCGTCATCGGTATGGGTGGTGCACTCGACAGCTCACGCTTCAAATATTTCATCAGCCAAGCAATTGGTTGCAACGCTAACGAAGTAGAAGGTATCGTAATCGGTGGTCACGGTGACACTACTATGATTCCACTCCCACGCATCGCTACTTACAAAGGTCTTCCACTCAGCAACTTCCTCAGCGAAGAAAAAATCGAAGAAGTTGTTAAATCAACAATGGTTGGTGGTGCTACACTCACAGGACTTCTTGGCACATCAGCATGGATGGCTCCAGGTGCAGCTGCTTCTGCTGTTGCTGAATCAATCATCAAAAACCAAGGCAAAATGATCACTTGTGCTGCTTACCTCGAAGGCGAATACGGCATGAACGACATCATGATTGGTGTACCAGTCATCCTTGGCAAAAACGGTATCGAACGCATCGTTGAAATCGAACTCACAGAAGACGAAAAAGCTAAATTCGCTGCTTCAGAAGCTGCAGTTCGCAAAACAAACGCAGTTCTTTACGAAACA
>JAZLEE010000091.1:0-6807 GCA_045615085.1 Candidatus Aphodosoma sp.
TGGATTGATAAAACTCTTTGTTATGAAAAATAAGTATATCGATTTGATTCAACAGGCATTCGAGGTGCCTAATGAAGAGTTCACAATGGAAGATGGTGAACTTCAGTGGTTTGGAATTCCTTTGATGGAGGTTATCAAACAGTATGGTACACCTTTGCGTATATGTTATTTGCCTAAGATTGGGGCGAATATACAAAAGACACGCCGTATGTTCAACGTGGCTATGGCTAAGGTGGATTATAACGCAAGTTACAACTACTGCTACTGTACAAAATCGTCGCATTTTTCATTCGTAATGGAAGAAGTGCTTAAAAATAAGGTGAATATCGAGACATCTTCGGCCTTCGACATCAATATGCTCGAGGCTTTGCACGAGTCGGGACACCTCAATACCGATACATATATATTATGTAACGGCTTCAAACGTCCACAATATGTCGAGAATATTCAGAACTTGATCAAGCGCGGATTCAACAAAGTAATTCCAATTCTTGATAATAAATTCGAGTTGGATTTGTTTGATATGAACGAAGTAAAAGAGTTGAACGTAGGTATCCGTATTGCTTCGGAAGAAGAACCTAAGTTTGAATTCTATACATCTCGTCTCGGTATTCGCTACAACGACATTATCCCTTATTATCAAAATAAGATACAAAACAATCCAAATGTTCACCTTAAGATGCTTCACTTCTTTGTGAACACAGGTATTCGCGATACGGCTTACTATTGGAATGAATTGGCTAAGGCAGTCAACCTTTATTGCGATTTGAAAGAGATTTGTCCTGAACTCGATTCGCTCAACATAGGTGGCGGTATGCCAATTCAAGCACACTTGGACTTTGAGTTCGACTACGAATATATGGTTGAGGAGATTGTGGCACAAGTGAAAACAATTTGTCAAAACAACAATGTGCCTGAACCAAATATCTTTACAGAGTTTGGTAGCTATACAGTTGGCGAAAGTGGTGCCATGCTCTATAGCATTGTCAACCAAAAGCAACAAAACGACCGTGAGAAATGGAATATGATTGACTCGTCGTTCATGACAACTTTGCCAGATACATGGGGCATCAACCAACGTTTCGTGTTGTTGGCAATCAACAACTGGAACTCGGAATACGAACGTGTTAACCTTGGTGGCTTGACATGTGACTCAGAAGACTTCTACAATGCCGAGGCACACTCGAATGCTGTCTTTATGCCAAAAATCAAAGAGGGCGAAGATCAATATGTAGGATTCTTCCACATGGGCGCATATCAAGAGAGCCTTGGTGGCTATGGCGGCATCCAACACTGCTTGATACCAGGTCCGAAATTGGTGGTTATCGACCGCGACGAAGAGGGCGAGTGGTTCACAAAACTCTTCGCGAAAGAGCAATCATACAAATCAATGTTGAAAATACTTGGGTACTAATTAATATAAGAAGACAAAATAACATAAATTTTTGTTATTATGTTATTCTGTCTTTTTTGAGGATATATATGAAACGAATAGCAATTATAGTGGCAATGCAAAGCGAGTTTAACCTCGTAAGCAATATCTTAGAGCATGCCGAACCATGCGAAATCGAAGGCGCAAAGGTGCTTGTAGGCGAACTCTCTGGCAAGCAAATCATACTTCTTAAATCAGGTATAGGCAAGGTGAATGCAGCAATGCAAGTCACTTCGTTGATTGCCGAAATGCATCCCGACTACATTATTAATAGTGGTGTCGCAGGTGGCATTGGCGAAGGTATGCACCAAGGGGATATCGTGGTCGGTACCGAAGCATGCTATCACGATGTGTGGTGTGGCGAAGGCGAGTGGGGACAAGTGCAAGGCTACCCATTGAAATTCCCTGCTAATGAGCATTTGCTTGAAGCGGCAAAGAGTGTTATGAAAGATAATTCTCAACTAGTTTTTGGCTTGATATGCACAGGCCCCCAATTTATCTCTGAGTTGGCTACATTGCAAGGCATCAAACGCAATTTCCCTGATGGAAAGGCAGTTGATATGGAGAGTGCAGCCATCGCGCAAGTGTGTTATGCCAAACAAGTGCCATTCATGAGTCTTCGCATCGTGAGCGACACTCCAGGCATGGAACCCGACAACACAACGCAATATCTCGACTTCTTTGCCGAGGCACCGAAGAAAACATTTGCAGTGTTGCGTCAGTTGATAGAAACAATATAATTATCTTATGAAAACTATTGATTTAACTAAATATGGTCGTCAGACCGTATCGTTCTATTTAGCTTTGGAGCGATACTTGCTCAATTCGTCTGAATGGCGTGATGAGGATTTGTTTTTCATTTGGGATATTCATCCTGCCATCGTTTGTGGCAAACACCAACTTATTGAGGCAGAGGTGAATCTCGATCATGCACGCAAAATCGGTGTACCTATCTATCGTCGTCATTCGGGTGGCGGTACTATTTTTGCGGATGAAGGGTGTTTTATGTTCACTTTCGTGAAGCGCGAGGGTAAGCGCGACGATGTTTTTCGCCATTGTCTCTCTTCTGTGGTAGAGGCATTTGCCCAGATTGGACTCGAAACTGAACTCTCGGGCCGCAATGATTTAATTTTTCAAGGCAAAAAATTCTCAGGCAATGCCTATTATCGCAACGACAATGGCTCTATCTTGCACGGCACATTATTATATAAGACCGACATCGAGCAACTAGTGCGCACTATTACCCCAGACAACGAGAAACTCATTTCTAAAGGCATCGAGAGTGTGCGCCAACGAGTTATCAATGTGGGCGATTATATCAATCTTGGGCGAGAGGAATTGATGCGACATCTCGAAAATTCTATTGCTCCTGAGCGAGTAAATCTCTCTGCCGACGAATTCGCTGAGGTGTGTGGCATCGAACCTGAATATCTTTCTGACGAATGGATGTGGGGCAATAATCCACCTTATACATTCAAGAATCGTCAGCGTTTTGCATGGGGACTAATTGAGGTTCGTATTGATGTCAAAGCCGACATAATTAAGGCTATAGAATTCAATGGCGATTTCTTTACGCATCAAGAACTTACGCTACTTTATGAGGCTTTTGTGGGTTGTAGATTCGAGGTCGAAGCCATTGCAGAAGTTCTTCAAAAACATCCAATCGAAACATACATCCTTGGCGCAACGGCCGAAGATATACTCTCAATAATAAAATAAGTAGTGAAGTTTTTCACTACTTATTTTTTTTATTTTTTTTTAGGAAACCAACCGCGTTCGACACGCTTTTTTTGTTCGAATAGTTCAAGTATAGACCAAAAACTTGAAAATGATATCACACCGAATATTACTGACAGATAGATATTTTCAATCAATAGTGAGCCAATAAGCATTCCGATGCCGAGTAGAGCAAATACCCACCAACATTTTGTGCCGAAATGGTATTCGCCTTTAATCACTAGAGGATGAAATAAACCGATGCAAAGAAAAGTAACGAAACCAAGAATAATACCTGAGAAATTCATAATCTATTAGGGGAATTTTGTGTTAATGACAGAACATAAAGCCAAAGAAAAGTCGAGGCCCTGTGGGTTGTAGTAGTTGTTGATGATTGAAGGCTAGCATCCAATCGAGGCGAAACGTGATATGAACGCGACGAGTCATACACCAATCTACGCCTATATATGGGTCGACGTAGTAGAACGGTTGTTTTGTTAGCATCGCCACCTCTTCGGGTTGCCAATCGTCTTCGCTGCCCTCCACGACCGACAATGTGCGTATTGCACCTCGACCGAATGAAGTTCCAATGTATGGCCAAGCTTTCGTCATTCGCCAACACGCATCTATGCCTAATCCACCCCAACCTGAACGCACATAACTGCCTGATTGTAGTATATGTCGCATATTAGTGTGGTTGCTATTCATTGTGGATATAAATCCTTCACAACCAACGCGTAAGTGCTTGAATAGATTGATGCGTAGAGCACCACCAATGCCTTTGGTTAGGCCTTTGGGACTGATGTTTTCGCCCGATGGTAGAATTGCCGACGGATTTTCTCCAAATAGGTAACCCGTATGTAGCATCATACCGCCCGAATAGCCTTGAAAAATGGCAGTAGAGTCGGGTTTAGCATAGATAAAAGAACTAATGATTAGTAGCAGAAATAGTAATTGTTTGCGCATATGTGTCAATTTTTGTGCAAAGATACAACTGCTTTTTGCCTTTGGTCTTAAATCTAACTTAAATGTTGTTATTATTGATAGGAATTCGGAGTTCGTTTATTGTACCGTTGATGTCGAGTGATAGATGAAAGTGTAGGTAAGTTAATTTTGATTTGACATGTATGACTCCAGGTTGAGATACAGGAAGCAATACTTGTAATATGCCGTCTAACATAGCTCGCAGAGCCTCTGGCGAAAGGGTTATTTCACTGATGAAAGGGTCGAGATGTAGTTGGGGAATGAGCTGTTTGTCGTTGAAATCTTTTTCGTGCGACATGAGCCAATCGGTAATGAAAGCTTGTATGTTGAGCGGGTGATACGTCGTTTGAGGTTTAGTGTGCAAGATGATGCCCATGCTGCGTATCGACTCAATCGGGTGGCGACGCGAAAAGCCTAATTTGCGACGCAAAGAGTGGAGGTGCACGTCAATAGTGCCTGTGTCGTATTGGAATTGTTGACCCCATACGTGGTCCAAAATATCATCGCGTTTGCAAATAGTGTCGGCATGTTGGAATAGATATTCCAAAAGCATAAATTCTAGATTTGTTAGAGCGATTGTCTCGCCATTGCGCGTCACGCGACGTAGTGCAGAGTCTAATTGTATGGAAGATAGTTGATATTTCAATGGTGTAGGATGTTGATGATGGATGTGTCGGGGCATTGATTTTTTAGTTCTTGTGCAGTGAGGTGGAGCATTGGGTGCATCCAACTAGGGGCAATATCGGCAAGAGGGTAGAGTACGAAGTTGCGCAGATGCATGAGTTTATGTGGAATAGTTAGTTCTGGAGTCTCTATAATTGTTTGTCCGTAGGCTATTATGTCGATGTCAATCACGCGGTCGGCATATTCCGCAGTAGTTTTAGCCGTACGCCCCAACTCTTTTTCGATGCGTTGAGTCTCTCGCAACAAATCAAGAGGCAACAATTCGCTCTCTATTGTCAACGCAATATTATAGAATCCATTCTCCGATTCAAACCCCCATGGCTCCGACGTATAGATTGGCGATATGGCGGTCACCTTGCCTATTTCGCCTAATGCCACAATCGCATTCTCTATATTCCGTTCGCGGTCGCCAATATTTGTGCCTATGCTTAGTATAATCATTTCCCTCTCACAATATTAATAATGGCCTCCACAGTTCCTTCGATGCCCAATAACGACGAATTTATGCAGATGTCGTAGCTCGAAGCCACGCCCCATTCGCGACTGGCGTAGTAGTCGTAGTATGCAGCGCGTTGTTTGTCAACCTTTTTCATCATGTCGCGCGCCTCTGCTTCGGAGCATCCTCTGCGGTCGCACAATCGTTTCACTCTGTCTGCCTCATTTGCCGTAATAAATACCGACACCACATCGTTTCGCTCACGCAACACATAGTCGGCGCATCGTCCTACGAATACCGCACCTTGCTCATTTTCTGCGAGTTTCACTATTGTTTCGCTCTGTATTAAGAACAGATTGTCGCCCGAAATCATCGAGTTGTACGATGTATTGCCATCCCCCACAAATGGGAATCGCATACCGAATATGCCTACGCCCCCAAACGTGCGTTTTGCTTGTTCATCCACCTGTTGAAAACATTCAGGGCAGATGCCACTATGACGAGCCGCTTCGGTGAGCAACTCTTTATCGTAAAATGCCAAATTCAATCGTTCGGCAAGTAAGCGACCAATCTCCAATCCGCCGCTACCCAATTGGCGTCCAATAGTTATAATCATAGTTTGTATTCAATTTTTCCTTGTTTAAATCTGCGTAAATAGTACATCAACACCGATACTGATACAATCCACGACAACAAATCTGCCGTAGGCAACGATGCCCAAACTCCGTCTGCACCAAAGAATTGTGGCAACACTATCAAGCATGGCAATAGGAATATCAATTGTCGGGTCAACGAGAGGAATATAGCTTGTCGTGCCATGCCTATACTTTGGAAAAAGTTACCCGTAACCATCTGCATTCCAATGATTGGGAAGAACACAGCCACTATCCTCATACCCCTCACCGAGCGTGCAATCAACTCCTCGTCCGATGTGAATATGCGCGCAATCAATCCTGGCGTAAACTCACATATCGCAAACCCCGCAGTCATAATCACTGTGGCCCAAACAATAGTTAACTTCAACACTCCAAGCATTCTATCTATATTTCTTGCCCCATAATTATATCCCGCAATAGGTTGCATGCCTTGCTTCAATCCCCTCACCACCATTACGAATATAAACGTAATCCGATTTACAATACCATACGCTCCAATCGCCAAGTCGCCCCCGTGTTGTTGCAATCCGTTGTTGATAAAAATCACTATCACGCACGCCGCTACATTCATCAAAAACGGCGCCATACCTATTGACAACGAAGCGGTTACTATACGACGGTCTAATTTGAATATCCCCGATTCAAAGTGCAACATCTCTTGTTTGTTCGTGAACGAAATCAGAATCCACGTCAACGCCACTATCTGTGCCAATATCGTAGCAATGGCAGCCCCTCGTATGCCCCAGTCCAATACAAAAATAAATATAGGGTCGAGTATTGCATTCAGTATCACGGTCAAAATCGTCATCGCCATCGACCTCTGTGGGTGTCCACCCGAGCGCATCACTGCATTGAGTCCCAAGTACATATGTGTCACTACATTGCCGTAGAGTATTATC
>JAZLEE010000092.1:0-1919 GCA_045615085.1 Candidatus Aphodosoma sp.
AAGGTACAACTTGTATTTGCGATTACGCGTTCTATCAGTGTAAGAACTTAAAAACGATTACTCTTCCTGATAGTTTAGAAATAGTTGGTTATTATGCGTTTTTAGATTGTTCTTCACTTCAGTCCATATCAATTCCCAATAATGTAACCTATCTTTATAAAGGAGCTTTTGAGAATTGTACCTCACTCACATCAGTTAAATTACCTCAAAAAATAAATAGAATTGAAGGTGAAGTATTCCGAAATTGTTCGTCTCTCAAATCAATTACAATACCAAACACTGTAGAAGAAATATGTTTTTATGCTTTCGAAAAATGTACTTCTCTCACTTCTATAATAATACCAAATAGTGTCAAATGCATTGAAGATGCTGCATTTAGCACTTGTATAAAACTAGCCAATATTATCCTTTCTGATAATTTAATTGATATTGAAAGTCATGCTTTTGATTATTGCGTGTCATTAAAATCTATTTGTATACCAGATGGTGTAACAACAATTAATGATAGCCTATTTGCAGGGTGTATATCTCTTGAAGCAGTTGTTTTGCCTAATACTATTAACGAAATTATGGATTGGGCTTTTATGGGTTGCGAATCTTTAAAATCAATAACTATTCCTAACCAAATAACTAAAATAGGTAAATATGCATTTCATGGATGTTCATCAATCAAAGAAATTACTATCCCAGAAATGATAAGTCATATTGGTAAAGATGCATTTACGAATTGTTCATCACTAACATCTATAACAATTCTAAATCCAACTCCTCCACTCATAGAATCTGACTCATTTGACATAAAAGGAATAAATGTACCCAAAGAGAGTTTAACTAAATACAAACGTTCAAAGATTTGGAAAAAAATTGCTAAATATACCCCTATTAATTAAAAAATAGAGCTACCTTTGTAAACATTTACTGCAAATATAAACACAAAAAAAGCTTGCAACAAATCATGCAAGCTTTTTTCTATTCAATCTTAATTATTATTTAATTCTCAATTTATATACCTCAAGCAAACGTTTGAGGTCATCGACTTGTTGACGGAGTTGACGGCCGCGGTCAGTGTCGCGCACCATCATACGTTTAGTATCGAACTCAACGAGGAATCGTGTACCTTTAATATCAACACCTTGCTCGATGGCTTTTTGACGCGACTCAAATGGCTCGTGCTGAACAAGTTGCATACCATGAGAGTTGAACACGAGTGTGTAGCCTGCAATACCAGTCTCATCGTGATATGGGCGAGAGAAACCACCATCGATAACAAGCACTTTACCGTCGGCACGCACTGGTGATTCTCCTTTAATAGTTTTTACTGGCACGTGACCATTGATGATGTGACGATGCTCGCCAATTACACCAAATTCGTCGAGTATACGGTCGCAAATAGCTGAATCGGTTCGGAGTTTGTAGTAAGGACCTTGTATCTCTTTGTGTGGTTCTTTGTCACTCAATAGGTAACG
Organism: Candidatus Aphodosoma sp.; assembly: GCA_045615085.1. Lineage (GTDB taxonomy): Bacteria > Bacteroidota > Bacteroidia > Bacteroidales > Paludibacteraceae > Aphodosoma. The sequence goes on from JAZLEE010000092.1 coordinate 1,467, forward strand.
TTCGAAGTTTGCCATTTGGTGCTTGTCAAAAGATGGAGAATCTGGTCCAGCCCACCAATACCACATGTAATCGAGTGCAACTTGATACTCCTCACGGTCGCGACATGGAAGACATGCAATGCGCACAAGACGGTCAACCTCATCAAGATATGCTTTACCAGAGAGAGTCTTACCACAAATATTTATTTGACGGAACGTACCATCGGCATTCATTGGCACTGAAGCGTGGAACAACAAATTACCATTGCACACTAGATACATACTACCTTTGTCGAGCAAAAGGCGAAGGTGTTGCGCCAATTTTTGACTTGCAGCAAATGATTGAATGAGTTTGTCCATCACGTCGCGTTCACCTGGTGTGAGTTCGTATGGGTTCTCTTTGCTAACAGTTGGGAAGATTGGGTCTTTCATTGGATACTCAACACCGTCGATAGTAACTACACCTCGCTCTTG
>JAZLEE010000093.1:0-2071 GCA_045615085.1 Candidatus Aphodosoma sp.
AATTCGTCGCGAGTAGGCATATCATCGGCATCGAAACGACCACGACGGAATGAACCACGACGGATAGAGGTGGTAAAACCTTTGGTTTCATCGGTAATTCCGAGTTCTTTGTTCACACGCTCTTCACGCTCTTCACGCTCCTCTTTGAGAGGATCGTAATAGATGTTTTTGTGAACAAATTGACGTGGTTTTGGAGTGCGAAAAAATACTAGTTTCATATATTAGATGTTAGTAGTAAGTAGCAATAAGACTGCTATCTTGTTTTATTAGATATATTTATTTCCAAATTTTTCTTCGGCATCTTTGACATATTGGCGGATTTTTGCCTCTTGGTCTTTAGGACAAATAAGCAATACGCCATTGTCGCGAGCAACGAGATAGCCATCGAGTCCGTCAATAACAACTAATTCACCTTCAGGGAGAGCAACCATGTTGTTTTTGGCATTATAGAGCATAGTTTGGCATTTAGCCACAGCATTGTTGTCAGAATCTTTAGGTGTGATTTCGTGTAATGAACCCCAAGTGCCAAGGTCGGACCATCCAAAATCGGCTAACATAACATATACGTTTTCGGCTTTTTCCATAATACCGTAGTCGATAGAGATATTTGGACATTCGGGATAGATGCGATTGATGAAGGCTTGCTCTTGGTCGGTACCATAAACATCGGCACCTTGCTCGAACTTATCGGCAATCTCAGTTAAATGTTGGTTGAACTGATTAATAATGACATCGACACGCCATAGGAACATACCAGAATTCCAAGCAAATTCGCCAGATGCAAGGAATACTTTTGCCATTTCGAGATTAGGCTTCTCAGTGAAAGTTTTCACCTTACGGAGTTCCTCGCCACCATTACCAAATTGGATATAACCGTAGCCAGTCTCGGGACGAGTAGGTTTCATACCAAGAGTGAGAAGTGCATCATTATTTGACACAAAACGCAAACCTTCGGTGATAACACGTTGGAACTCTTTCTCGTTAGTTATCAAATGGTCGGAAGGAAGCACTACGATATTTGCCTTAGGATTTTGTTTTTGAATACGATATACGGCATAGGCAATACATGGGGCTGTATTGCGACGCATTGGCTCAAGAAGGACTTGATTTTCGGCCAACTCTGGCAATTGCTCAAGAATAGTATCTTTATAGATTTTATTGGTAACAATAAAGACATTCGATGCTGGCACAATGCCATCGAGGCGTTCGTAAGTCATACGAAGAAGAGAACGTCCTGTGCCGAAGAAATCGAGAAATTGTTTTGGTTTTTCGTTAGTACTAAAAGGCCAAAAGCGGCTACCAACGCCACCTGCCATGATGATACAATAATTGTTTTTCATATTTATTTAGATATTAGATGTTAGACGTAAAACACGAGATATGAGATTGCTCGCATATATTTCGAGTAATTTATTATTATGCGCAAAGATACAAAAAAAATATGGATTATGGGGTATGATTTATAAATTATTTTTACTACCTTTGCAGTTGTATGGAGAACTTATTTGCAGATATAATCGTACCGTTGCCACTATCGCAAACCTATACCTATAGCGTTCCAGAAGAGATGAAGGAACAAGTTGCTGTAGGCAAAAGGGTTATTGTGCATTTTGGAGCAAGTAGATTCTATACTGGCATTGTTTTTCGTTTGCATAACAATATACCTTCGTACGATAAAATAAAGCCTATAACAGAAGTTATTGACGAAAAACCGATAGTAATGCCACAACAATTGCAATTGTGGTATTTTATGAGTGTGTACTACCAATCGGCATTGGGCGATGTGTATAAAACGGCGCTTCCATCGGGATTTAAGATTGAAAATGAATCGATAGTAGAACTTGTACCAGAGTCGTTGGATGAATATACACCAACTCGTGCAGAAAAAAATGTTATAGACCTATTAGACGACAATGCATCGCACAAAATAAACGAATTCAGCACTACACAAATAAAACATATCAAACACTTGATTGACATTGGTGTAGTGGCAAAAACCGACAAAATAAGCGACAATTATAAGCCAAAATTCACCGATTTCATCGCGATAAATCCAATATATGCCAATGAA
>JAZLEE010000094.1:0-10350 GCA_045615085.1 Candidatus Aphodosoma sp.
ATGGCGCACATTGAGCGCCGATGAGTGGATGTTTATTCTTCAAAAACGTAGAAATGCTCAAAATTTATTTGGATTAGGTCGAGTAGAAAATAGCAATGGATTGATTATTTTACCAGATGATTGGATTGCTCCAAAAGATATTGAATTTGTATCTAACACTTTAGAGTGGGATGAAAAAAATAAGATATTTACTGATCCGTCTAATCGCAATCATTGTGCGGATAATATTTACACACAAGAAGAGTGGATGAAGATGGAAAATGCAGGTGCTGTATTTTTACCACTTACATCTTATCGCAATGGTAATGTTTGGGTCAATCAAGTATCAGCGTCGTATGTTTCTAGCACAGCAATTAATGATAAAACATGTCGCTTTTTCCGGATATATCCATATGATATTGGGCTCTATGATTTTGATCTTTATCGTGGGCGTACCGTCCGCCTCGTGCACGACACTATAGTGCCACCACCATCGCCATGCCGCACCGTTGAGGTGAATGGCGTGAAGTTCAACATGATGTGTGTGGAAGGTGGCACGTTCCGCATGGGTGTGGGTGCAGAAAATTACGTAGAGGGAGAACAATATGAAAACAAAGATTCTACTACACATTTTGTCACACTATCTAGTTACGAAATCTCCGAAACTGCAGTGACTCAAGGTCTTTGGAAAGCGGTGATGGGAACGGATGTGGAGGATTTGGTTGCGGTATCGCCATATCCAACTGCAACCCCTAAAAAAGGCGATGCATATCCAATTAGTTATGTAAGGTTGAGTGATGCTATTGCATTCATCGATCGGTTGAATCAATTGACTGGCCTCAATTTCCGTTTACCTACCGAGGCTGAGTGGGAGTATGCCGCTCGTGGCGGAAAGAAAAGTCGTGGTTTCAGTTATTCGGGTAGCGATGATTCGAAAGAGGTGGCTAGTTCATACGGTTCTCGAGTGGCACAGAAGAAGCCTAACGAGCTCGGCATTTACGATATGTCGGGTTGCACGCGCGAGATGTGTATTGATATTTGGAAAGATAAGTATATCTATGATTCTCATGTAGTGAATCCTGTTGGACCAATACAAACATATGGCAATCGTGTTTTGCGTGGAGGTTATTGTTTTGGACCAGTAAGTCATCCTTATTCTCGTGCAGGTTATACTCCTACGTGGTGTGGTAGTAGTATGGGTTTCCGTTTGGTTTTGCCAACCGACCAACAGCGAAGAATGATTTATGTGTCGGATACCACCTACTACACAGAAAATGATACACTAAAAACAAGGGTTCTATATTCTTACTTTGAAATGGTTTATGTTGAAGGTGGCACATTCATGATGGGTGCTGCGACCGATGATGCAGATGCCGAGGCTGACGAAAAGCCACAACACCAGGTTACACTTTCGGACTATTATATAGGACAAGTGGAGGTGACGCAACAGCTTTGGAATACTGTGTTGGGTACGGCTAATAATCCTAGTTCTCGAAAAGGTAATAACTTGCCTGTAAACAATGTTACTTATGCCGATTGTCAAAGGTTTATCGCTCGCCTTAATGAACTTACGGGGCTGCGTTTCCGCCTACCAACCGAGGCCGAATGGGAGTATGCTGCGCGTGGCGGCAAACGAAGCAATGGCTATAAATACTCGGGTAGCAATGATGTGAATGAGGTGGCTTGGACTTCGGATAATAGCGGTGACAAAACGCATGACGTTGGCACTAAATTGCCTAACGAACTCGGTGTTTTTGATATGAGTGGTAATGTGTGGGAATATTGTCAAGATTGGTATGGTGCTTATAACGATTTAACGCAAATTAACCCTATGGGACCAGAAAGCGGTACGTATCTCGTTTGTCGAGGCGGTGGATATGAAACTCGAAAACCGTCAGGTCTTATATTTTGTCGTACTACTTCGCGAGGTATTGCATGGGAGAATGAAAAATATGGACACGTTGGCCTTCGCCTCGTCTTAGAAGTGGAAACCTATGTTGACCTTGGCCTATCTGTCGAGTGGGCTATTTGCAATGTCGGCGCCAATAATGCGTGGGAGGTTGGCGACTATTTCGCTTGGGGCGAAACGGAACCGAAAGACTATTACGATTGGACTACATATAAATGGTGTAATGGTAGTGAAACTACTTTGACAAAATATTCAACTGTAGAAAATTACGGAGCAGATGGTGTTGTTGATGGTTTAACGACTCTCGATTCGGCAGATGATGCTGCGCATGTCAACTTAGGCGGTGAGTGGCGTATGCCGACACAGTTAGAGATGCAAGAGTTGCGAGAATTATGTACTTGGGAGTGGACTATATTGAATGGGGTGAGTGGATATCATATTATAGGTCCTAGTGGTAAGAGTATATTCCTTCCTGCTGTGGGTTATCGGATATTAAATAATTTTAATCAGGGGACTGCTTATTATTGGACAAGTTCGGTGGATATATTAAATCCTAACAATGCTTCGGGTATATATTTTAATGCCGAGCGTATTGGCAAAGATAAATATCGCCGTCGTTGTGGTTTTTCCATTCGCCCAGTGCGCAGTAAATAATAATTTTACCTGTGTTTTGAAACAAAAAAATGCAAATTTTACCTGTGTTTTGAAACAAAAAAATGAAGATTTTACCTGTGTTTTGAAACAAATATATTACAAAAAACTTGCGTAATTCGGAGATTATCAGTAACTTTGTGGCCTAAAATAAAATTTAGTTATGTTTTATAGAAAAATAATACAAGATTTGCAAGTTTGGGCTGCTTCGGAGCATCGTAAACCATTAGTGCTACGCGGGGCACGACAAGTGGGAAAATCTACGCTTGTCAATGAGTTTGGAAAAGAATATAACCTTTTTATATCGCTCAATTTAGAGCGACCAAATCATAATGCAATTTTTGATTCAAATAATATTGATAGTGTCGTTAAATTAATCTTTTTGCAAGTTAAAAAGCCAATAGATTCTACAAAAAAAACACTATTGTTTATTGATGAAATACAAAATTCGCCTAAAGCAGTAGCCTTGTTGCGCTACTTTTATGAAGATTATCCGTGGTTGCATGTTATTGCTGCGGGTTCGTTGTTGTTGACTTTGCATAATCAACATATATCTTTCCCTGTGGGACGTGTGCAGTATATGCATTTACATCCTTGCTCGTTTAGTGATTTTTTGGAAGCAACGGGTAATCATTTGATCGTGGAGGAGTTGAATAAATTGCAAATAGATGAAAGTTTGCATCCAATGTTAATCTCTTTATTCTCGGAGTTTGCACTTGTTGGAGGTATGCCCGAAGCTATTAATCGTTATGCCCAAAAGGCAGATATTGTTGCTATCAGTGATGTGTATTCTTCTTTGTTACGCAGTTATAGCGAGGATGTAGAAAAATATGCTAAAAATGATACGATGAAAAATGTAATACGTTTGTTGTTGAAGAAAGGGTGGACCTATTCAACTGAGCAAATAACTTTAGGAAATTTTGCTGAGTCAGGCTATAAATCTCGTGAAATAGGAGAGGCTTTGCGCACTTTAGAACGAACTTATTTGTTGGAATTGACATATCCTGTTACGACTTATCAATTGCCGATTATACAAGAAAATCGTAGAAAACCAAAACTTTTTTGGCTTGATATGGGACTTATCAATTATGCTGCAAATATTCAACAAGAGGTAATGGCTTCGGTAGATATTATGGATACTTGGCGAGGTAAATTAGCCGAACAAATAGTAGCTCAAGAATTATTGTCTAATACTACCGATGCTGATGCACATCGCGATTTTTGGGTGAGAAATAAAAGCAATGCAACTTCGGAATTAGACTTTGTATATGTATATAAAGGTAAAATTATTCCTATCGAAGTAAAAGCCGGACACAATGCACATCTTAAATCATTACATGTTTTTATGGAAGAAGCTTCTACGAATGTCGCTATTAGAGTATGGAATCAGCCTTTACAAATTGATGATTTAGTAACTCCTAATGGTAAATCTTTTCGTCTGCTTAGTATTCCATTCTATTATGTACATATACTTTGTGATGTCTTAGATAAATATCTGATTTAAACGATTTAAATATAAACAACAAATTAAATCTATGAAAAAGAAATTATTACTCTTATTGGCATGGCTCCCATTGATGATGGGGTATGCTGCTGGCGATAACACAATTATGGTTATTGCCGACCCTCATGTGATGGCAGAGTCGTTGGCTGACGATGGCGCGGCTTTCGACGCTATGATGGCTAAACAACGCAAAATGTTGGATTTGAGTCAAATGGCTTTCGAGGCTCTTATCGACACAGCTTTGGTGCGTCAACCTTCGTTGGTGCTCATTCCTGGAGATTTGACTAAAGATGGCGAATTGGCTAGCCATAACGTGGTGTTGGCGCAGTTGGAACGCTTACAAGAGGCTGGTATCAATGCTCTTGTGATACCAGGCAATCACGATATCGGTGGCTCGGCCTATGCATATCAAGGCGAAAACCGAACAGCTGTGGAAACTCTCGCCGACTCGGATTGGGAAACTACCTACGCTATGGTATATGAACAGGCTACTGCAAAAGATGCAAACTCGCATAGCTATGTGGCTGAACCATTGTCGGGCGTGACCGTAATCGGTATCGATGCTTCGCACAATGCTGGCGAGGGATCGTTGTCCGATGCTACTTTGGCATGGATATTGCAACAAGCCGACGAAGCTCGCCAAAAAGGCAATATGATCATTGCCATGTGCCACTGGCAGTTGATGGAGCATGTTGACGAAGGTGGGGTAGTGATGGAATCGGGTCTTTTGAAAAATGCCGATGTTGTGCGCAATAGCCTTATGACACACGGTGTGCGTCTTGTGTTGACTGGTCATATGCACGTAAATAGCATATCTACGTATAGCGATACAACTAATGTGACTAACGATAGTATCGTGGAAATTAGCACAGGTTCGCCTATCACTTATCCTTGTCCGTATCGCTGGCTCACTTTGTCTAACAATAATACTACTGTTGAGGTAGAGACAACCAACTTGGTTTCATTGCCCGATTACGGCAATTTGACTGCCTATAGCCGCGAATGGATGCGTGAGCATACTATGAATATTATACCTTCTTTGTCGGTGAAGATGTTTGATAAGGCTACGATTGTTTTGGAAAATAAATTAACCGAGATGACACAAGGCATGCCTATGGGTAGCACTATAGTGGCTATGATGAAAAAGATGTTACCTCAAACTGAAGATGAAAAAGTGGCTTTGATAAATAAGTATTTGACAAACACAATTATAGAACTTTACTTATTACACAGCGATGGAAACGAATATGAACATGCCGAGGCTGATTCGTTGGCTCAGAGTCTGTTTGATGAAATTGATCTTATGGCACACGAGTTGACTGATGCTGTTTTAAAAAATTATAAGTCGATACAAGAGAAGTTGATTACAGCTATAAAAGAGTCGAATGAAGTACCCCTTAGATCTCTTGTTGAAGATAGAACTAATTGGGGGTCGGTTTATAGCGATAGAACTGACGATTTGAGTATCCAACTGCGCGTCAACGGAAAGCAAGATTCTACCGATGTGGAAAATATAATTATTGATGACGAGGTAGATATGATTATTTATGATATTTTGGGTCGTCGTGTGTCTGATAATCAAAATTTGGTACCAGGAATGATTTATATCCAAAATGGCAAAAAGTTTGTGGCGTACTAAATTAATAGAACTTTAAATGAAGAGGCTGAGTCAATCGACCAGCCTTTTTGTTGTATTGAAAGACAATAAACATATGAGAACTGAACTTTGCAATTGCAAAGTTGGCTTTTGTGGGTAAATTTTGCAATGGAGAAGTTTGCAAGTTTTGCAAATGGGGGGTGTGAAGATGGCTGTTTTCTTGCTTGAAGTTTGCTTGAAGGTAGCCTGAAGTTAGGAGTTAGGAGTTAGGAGTGACAGACCCCTCACCGCTTTGCGGAGCTCCCCTAACTCAGGGGAGCAGCTTTGAGGAGTTAGGAGTTTTATGAATTATGAATTATATTTTGTAACTATTTGATAAATAGCTTATAACAAATGGATACAAAAAAACTAACTATAATTATGAATTGTTAATTATGAATTATGAATTATTTTTCGTAACTTTGCACCGAATTTTGTACCTATGTGAGGCGTGTTGTAATGCATACCTTATATATAATTAATAAAAAACACATGATACAAGACAACAAAGTAAGAGCCGCAATTACGGCTATTGAGGCATATTTGCCTGAGTATATTTTGACTAATGAAGAACTTAGCCATATGGTTGATACTTCTGACGAGTGGATTATGACCCGCGTGGGTATTAAAGAACGTCGTATTTTGAAAGAACCTGTGGGCATGTCATACATGGCTATCAAAGCAGTCAAAACTCTTTTGGAAAAAAATAATCTTCAACCTTCTGATATTGATGGTGTAATTTGTTCGACAGTAACGCCAGATATGGTGTTTCCATCTACTGCGGCTATAATTTCTGATGCTTGTGGTATCAAAAATGGTATTTCATTTGATATGCAAGTTGGTTGTGCAGGCTTTATACATGCGTTCAAAACTGCAGCATTGTATGTCGAAAGCGGTTTCTGCAAGCGTATACTTGTGGTCTCGGGCGAAAAAATGTCGTCAATTATCGACTATACCGACCGCAATACTTGTCCACTTTTTGGTGATGGTGCGGCTGCTGTGTTAGTTGAACCTTGTGCCGATGGTAATGGCCTTCAAGATGCTATCCTCCGTTCGGATGGTGTGGGTAAAGTGTATCTTCACATGAGGGCTGGTGGTTCTATCAAACCTGCTACTCACGAAACTGTTGATGCTCGCGAACACTTTGTCTATCAAGATGGTAAAAATGTATTCAAATGGGCTGTGAGCAAAATGTCGGAGGTTTCGCTTGAGATTATGGACCGAAATGGTCTCGACCCTAACGAAATCTATTTCCTTCCTCACCAAGCTAATATGCGTATCATTGAGTCGGTGGGTAATCGTATGAATATGCGCCCTGACCGTGTTTTGGTTAATATAGACAAACGCGCAAATACATCGTCAGCAACAATTCCAATCCTTCTTTGGGATAACAAACATCTATTCCTCAAAGGTGACAATCTTGTGTTGTCGTCGTTTGGTGCAGGTTTTGCTTGGGGCTCGTTGTACATCAAATGGGCTGTCGACAATATGAAATAATACCCACTCACAGTGTGTATTATTTCTCCAAATTTCACCCTACCCGTAAGCAACCTTTAAGCAAGGTGTGCCGAAGAAAACAGACACACACTCACAGTGTGTATTTGAGCAAAAAAAATAGTAAATTATTCCCATGATATCACCACGTAAGGTAAGAGTGATGGGCGTTAGCGAAGTGAAGAACGATGTCGAAATTCATTTGCTTATGCTCGAAGAAGAGGATGGAGGTCGCAAATTGCCTATTATAATAGGTGGATTTGAGGCTAAGAGCATTTTGATTGCATTGCAGAAGGTGGAATTAAAGCGACCAATAGTTTACGACCTAATGCTCGATATGATGTGTAACTATGATATTGAGTTAGTTAGGGTAGATATAGTGCGTAAGTCAGGCGAGGCATATTTCTCGCAATTGATAACAAATCAAGATGGTCATGAATTGGCACTTGATTGTCGCACATCAGATGCTGTGGCGCTTGCAGTGCGTTATGGCGCACCGATATATATCGAAGAAGAGATACTCGAAGAGGTGAAGGATCGCGTGCAAATACGTCACACGGCCGACGCTCCAGTTTCGATACTGTATGATTATGAATTGCGAGATGCTCTTCAAGAGGCTATTGATGCCGAAAACTACGAACGCGCACAAGAGATAAAAAATAGATTGAATAAAGTATGAAGTTGCGATTAATCATAATGAATTTCCTCCAATTTGCAGTATGGGGGGCATATCTCACATCAATGGGCTCATATCTCGGACAAGTGGGATTGGGTGCCAACATTGGTGTATTTTATTCTATTCAAGGTGTTGTGTCTATTTTTATGCCGGCCTTGATGGGCATCGTGGCAGACCGTTGGATTCCTGCTCAAAAATTACTAGGTATCTGCCATGGTATTGCTGGTATGTTAATGATTGTGGCAGGGTGGTATGGACTTACTAACACCGCTGTCGAATTCAGCACATTATTTACTATCTATTCGCTCAGTGTGGCATTTTATATGCCAACATTGGCATTGTCGAATTCTGTAGCATATACTGCATTAGATAAGGCTGGACTTGATACTGTAAAGAATTTTCCACCTATTCGCGTGTTTGGTACTATAGGTTTTATTTGCTCAATGTGGGCAGTCGATTTGTTAGGTTATCAAGCCACAGCTGCTCAATATGCTGTCAGTGGCGCATTAGGCATCATATTAGCCCTCTATTCATTCACATTACCTGAATGTCCAGTCGCACAAAATAGTGGCAAAAAATCGCTTGTAGAGGCGCTCGGTTTGAATGCCTTTGCTCTGTTCAAAGAGTATCGTATGGCGATTTTCTTCATATTTTCAATGTTATTGGGTATGATGTTGCAAATCACCAATGGTTATGCTAATCCATTCATTTCCAGTTTTGGAGCATACCCAGAATTTGCCGATACATTCGGCGTGCAACATGCCAATATGCTTATATCATTGAGCCAAGTCTCTGAAACATTGTGTATTTTGCTTATTCCATTCTTCTTGCGTCGTTTTGGTATCAAGAATGTAATGCTCATGGCAATGTTGGCATGGATGCTTCGTTTCGGATTCTTTGGTATGGGTAATCCTGGTAGTGGTGTATGGTTGTTTATTTTATCTATGATTGTCTATGGTATGGCATTCGATTTCTTTAATATATCTGGTTCATTATTCGTAGATAAAGAGGTAAATGCCAATTTGCGTTCGTCGGCTCAAGGACTCTTCATGATGATGACTAATGGTTTTGGTGCTACAATCGGTGTATTGGCTGCACAAGCTATAGTGAATAATTATTGTCAATATAATGAAATGGGTCTTTTAGTAGGCGATTGGACTACTGTGTGGTATATTTTTGCAGGCTTCGCATTAGTTGTAGCAATAGCATTTGCATTTATATTCCGCGAAAAGAAAACAAAATAAATACAAAAATAAATGGAGAAAATTTTACGAACAGAGCATCTCTTCAAAACCTACGGTAAACGTACGGTAGTGAACGATGTCTCTATCGAGGTTAGACAAGGCGAGATTGTGGGGTTGCTTGGTCCGAATGGAGCAGGTAAGACTACAACGTTCTACATGACCACTGGTCTTGTAGTGCCTAACTCGGGTAGGATTTTCTTGAACGATCAAGAGATAACAAAATATCCTGTATATCGTCGAGCTCAAGCAGGTATTGGTTATTTGGCTCAAGAGGCATCAGTTTTTCGTAAAATGACAGTCGAAGATAATATCCGTGCCGTGCTCGAAATGACTAAGTTTACCAAAGAGTATCAACGCGAAAAATTGGAGCAACTTATTGCAGAATTCCGACTCGAGCATGTTCGCAAAAATATTGGTGATAGATTGTCTGGGGGCGAGCGTCGTCGTTGTGAAATTGCTCGTTGCCTTGCGATTGAACCTGATTTTGTAATGCTCGACGAGCCATTCGCGGGTGTCGACCCTATTGCAGTACAAGACATTCAAGACATTGTTTGGCATCTCAAAGATAAGAACATAGGCATCCTTATCACCGACCATAATGTGGACGAAACCCTCTCTATTACCGATCGCGCCTACCTCTTGTTCGAAGGCAAAATCCTTTTCCAAGGCACACCTCAAGAGTTGGCAGACAATCCGGTGGTGCGTGAGAAATATCTTGGTCGCGACTTCCAATTGAAACAAAAAACAAAAGTATCAATATAAAAAATATGCAATTGATTAAAAGTATTGCAGAACTTGAGCAATATATTGCTAATCTGCGCAATGAAAATAAAACAATAGGCTTTGTGCCAACAATGGGCGCTTTGCACGAAGGTCACCTCCAATTGGTGCGTCGTGCAGTAGCAGAGAATGATGTGGCTATAGTCAGCGTGTTTGTCAACCCAACGCAATTCAACGACAAAAACGACCTTGCTAAATATCCACGTACTCTCGAAGCCGATGCAGCTTTGCTTGAATCTGTAGGTTGTATGGCTGTATTTGCACCAGAAGCCAACGAATTCTATACCGAAGAGGAGATGAATTCTACATTCCAATTCGATTTTGCTGGTCTCGACGAAGTGATGGAAGGCAAATTTCGTCCAGGTCACTTCAATGGTGTTGTGCAAGTGGTTAGCAAACTCTTCCGTCTTGTTAAACCAACACGTTCTTATTTTGGCGAAAAAGATTTCCAACAATTGGCTATTATTCGTCACATGG
>JAZLEE010000095.1:0-2165 GCA_045615085.1 Candidatus Aphodosoma sp.
CACGCTCAAGAGACAGCCATTTATGCAATGACAATCACTGGCACAGCGGCTACTACGGCTCTTGAACAAATCACAACCAGCAAGAATGTGTTCAAGGCCATCAAAGATGGTCAGCTCCTCATCTGTATTGATGGCGTTATATACAGCGCCGAAGGACAAAAGCTCTAACAATCAACTACAAAACAACTTCGAAAACCGCCCCCACCAAGGGCGGTTGGTTGTGTTATATATAGTTGGAAAAGTGTAAGAAAATGCCCAAGATAATGTTGGAAAAGTGTAAAAATTACAAAAAAACATGTTGGAAAAGTGTATTTTTTCATTTTTATTTTGTTGATTAATAGAAAATTACTACCTTTGCAGAAAAAATGAGTGAAATTATGCTATATCGCAAGAATGAAAGTCGTATTCGCGAGTTCTTTCGCAATGATAAAAGAGCTCTATTAGTGACAGGTGCAAGACAAACAGGAAAGACTTACTCTATTCGCAAAGTAGCGAAGGAGTGCTTTGATGTTGTTGTGGAGATAAACTTTGTCGAAAATCCAGAAGCCATTGCCATGTTTAGCAATGTTAACAACTCTCAAGAACTACTCTTGAGAATTAGTGCATTCGCTAAACAACATTTAATTCCTCATAAAACAATCATCTTCTTTGACGAGGTGCAAGAATGCAAAGAGATTGTAACTGCCATCAAATTTCTTGTGGACGAAGGTAGTTATCACTATGTACTAAGCGGATCACTATTAGGCGTAGAACTACACGATATTAGGAGTATTCCTGTCGGGTATCTATCTGTCCTTGAAATGCACCCACTCGACTTGGAAGAGTTTGCAATCGCACAAGGAGTATCGCCTATAGTTTTGTCTCATCTAAAAGAGTGCTACGACCAACAAAAAGCAGTTGATCATTTAGTACACAACAAGATGTTGGATCTTCTGCGCCTATATCTCATTATTGGCGGTATGCCTCATGTAGTAGAAACGTATCTAACAACTAATAATCTCAAACGAGTATTGGAAATACAAAAAGATATTATCCGTCTTTACAAACAAGATATTGCTAAATACGACAAACAACGCAAACTAAATATAGCCGACATATATAACCTCATTCCTTCAGAACTTAATGCAAAGAACAAGAGATTCATTCTTAAACAATTGAACGAAAAAGGACGTTTCTCAAAGTACGAAAATAGTTTTGTATGGTTGCAAGATGCAGGAGTGGCAATACCTGTATATAATATTGATGAACCCACAGTGCCATTGCTGTTAAGCAAACAGCGTAATCTATTCAAACTATTTTTGAGTGATGTAGGACTATTAGCTGCTATGTACGCAGGTAATATACAACAAAAATTACTTTCTGGAGAATTAGAAATCAATTTTGGGGCAATCTATGAGAATTTCGCTGCACAGGAATTGTACGCACATGGCTTAGCTGGTGACGAACATCAATTATTCTATTTCAATAGCAAACAGCAAGGAGAATTAGATTTTGTAATAGAAAATGATGGCGCTATACTACCTATTGAAATCAAATCGGGCAAGGCATATCATCGTCATAATGCACTAAACAATGTATTAAGTAATCAGCAATATGCTATACCAAAAGCCATTGTGTTTAGCAACGAAAACGTGGAAGAACAAGATAAAGTGATATATTTCCCTATTTATATGATAATGTTCTTACAAAAACAAGAACTTAGCGATGATGCCATCTATAAATTTGATATTTCAGGCTTAAATTAATTCTAATAAAAACTGCGCAATCTTAAAGCAAACTTTAAATTAGCGCAATATTCAATATACTCACACCATCCCAACCGCCCCCACCAAGGGCGGTTGGTTGTAATTATATATAGTTGGAAAAGTGTAAGAAAATGCCATGTTTTGGGTTTCAATATCGTTTGCGCGTTGGGCGTGTAAAGTGTCTATTTGCTGGGCGGAATTTAACAAAAATCATCAAAAAATGCCCGCTTTCAACCCGAAATTGGGCGGAATTTAACAAAAATCATCAAAAAATGCCCGCTTTAGTTTGCTCATATCATAAAAAATATGTATCTTTGCAGCGATTTTTCAAATCTTATTGTGTATGAATCTAATTGGACGAAAGCATGAAATCATGCAATTACAAGATTTCTACAATTCGGGTAGAGCTGAGTTTGTTGC
>JAZLEE010000096.1:0-3447 GCA_045615085.1 Candidatus Aphodosoma sp.
CTACTGCCAACGCCCTCATTGCCGAAGGTTGCGCCTTCCGTGGCGTGTTGTATGGCGGTTTGATGAAAACTCCTAATGGCATCAAAGTTATCGAATTCAATGCTCGTTTTGGCGACCCAGAAACTGAAGTTGTGCTCCCTCGTCTCGAAAGCGACATCTACGACATCTTCTGCGCTGTAGCCGAAGGCGAAGATATGGGCGAAATCCGTTGGAACAACAAAGCCTCTATTGGCATCGTACTTGCATCCAAAGGTTATCCTGAAGCTTACGACAAAGGCTTCGTCATCGAAGGTCTCGACCAAGTCGAAGGCATCATTTATCACATGGGCACAGCCCTCAAAGATGGCAACTATGTCACTAATGGTGGCCGCGTATTGTTCGTCACCGTCATGGCAGATACCTTTGCCGAAGCACAAGCCAAAGCCAATGCCGAAGTAGCCAAAATCCAATGCGACAACCTCTTCCATCGTTCCGACATCGGTTGGCAAGCAGTGAAATATAATAACTAAAAGACAAGAAGACAGGAAGACACGAAGATGGAAAAGACATAAGAACATAATAACAAAATTTATTTAATTATATTTTATGTTATTCTGCTATTTTGTCTTCTAAAAATAAAAATCATGTTCTCATGTTCTCATGTCTAAAAAAATATAAAAACGAAGCGAAGCTGAGTAAGTCTTGTTACTCGTTACTCGCTACTAATAGTCTAAAAAATGAATGTAATTAGCGGAAAAGAGATGGCAGCTGCTCTCAAGCAACAACTAGCTGCCGACGTAGTAGGTTACGCCGAAAAATATGGCCGTAAACCTAACCTAGTAGTTATTCTCGTAGGCGACGATCCAGGCAGTGTCTCTTACGTCACAGGCAAAGCCAAAGCAGCCGACGAAGTAGGCATCGACAATAGCACAATCCGTCTCAGCGACCAAACTACCGAAGCCGAACTTCTCGACCTCGTGCGTTCTCTCAATGTCGACCCATCTGTCGATGGCATCCTCGTTCAACTCCCATTGCCTAATGGCATCAACGAAGAGAAAGTCATCGAAACCATTGCCAAAGAGAAAGACGTCGATGGATTCCACCCAATGAACGTAGCTGCATTGTGGCAAAAACGTCCATGTGTCTTGCCATGTACACCAAAAGGCATCATCCGTTTGATGAAAAACATGGGCATCGAAATTGCTGGCAAGCGCGCCGTAGTCATCGGTCGTAGCAACATCGTAGGCCTCCCAGTCACTAAACTCCTTATGGACGAAAATGCTACAGTAACAGTATGTCATAGCCGCACTAAAGACATCGCAAAAGTATGTTCCGAAGCCGATATTCTTGTGCCAGCTCTTGGTCGTCCTAAGTTCGTCAAAGCCGAAATGGTCAAAGAAGGTGCCGTAGTCATCGACGTAGGTGTCAATCGCGACCCTGAAACAGGCAAACTTTGTGGCGATGTCGATTTCGACGAAGTAGCTCCAAAAACATCCTACATCACCAAGGTGCCAGGCGGCGTAGGCCCTATGACTATTGCCTGCCTCATGGAAAACACCGTAGAGTGCTACCTCAACAACGTGCAAGCTCAAGGCAAATAACAAACCAATATGGATATACATCCAAAAGAGACGCATCCCATTGCGTCTCTTTTTTATTTCTTTTTTATTGTTTTTATTGTTAATATTTAGAAAATAATTTGTAACTTTGTTGTCTTAAACGACTTAGAATATGAATTTAATCAAACGATATATAACTTTTTTATTCGTAGCATTATGTAGTATTTTGGCTTTCTCGCAATCGAAAGAGTCAATATTAGTTATACGCATACCATATGCCGATACGATACCAGAGGAGTTGATCGACTCGATATATCGTCAGAAGGGGAAATATATTTTGTCGTATCATCCTAAGATGGCGCACCTCATCCCCGAGATGCGTTGTCGTCTCGATCGCATACCAAACCCTTGTCGTGAGATTGAGGTGAATGGTGTGAAATTCAACATGATGTGCGTCGAAGGTGGTACGTTTATGATGGGGGCAGCTGATGATGAGGTTAATGTAGATGCAGATGAAAAACCTCAACATCAAGTGACAGTGTCAGACTATATGATAGGACAGACAGAGGTGACACAAGAATTGTGGACGGCAGTGATGGGTAGTAATCCAAGTAAGACTAAAGGAGATAAATTGCCTGTAGAACAAATTTCATGGGCTGAGTGTCAGGAATTTATATCAAAACTCAATAAATTGACTGGATTGTATTTCCGTTTGCCAACTGAAGCAGAGTGGGAGTTTGCCGCACGAGGTGGCAATAGGAGTCGTGGCTTTGTTTATGCAGGTAGTGATGATATAGATGAAGTGGCATGGACACCGGAAAATAGCGAAAATAAGACACATAATGTAGGAGAGAAAAAGCCTAATGAATTGGGTATCTATGACATGTCGGGTAATGTGTATGAGAGATGTAGCGATTGGTATGCTTCTTATTCTGCAGAACCACAAATAAATCCACAAGGTCCGTCGTCGTCAACGACCTATAGGGTGTCTCGTGGTGGATGTGCTATGAAACAAAATGTATCTAATGAACATTTTGGTGCATATTATTGCAGAATTTTAAACAGAGGTTATGGTAGACTAACAACCAAATCATCTATAGTAGGTCTTCGTCTCGTGCTTGATACCCATCAATATGTCGACCTCGGACTCAGTGTCATGTGGGCAACTACGAATGTAGGTGCAACTACTCCAGAGCAGTATGGCGACTATTTCGCTTGGGGCGAAACAGAGGCGAAGGATGTATACGATTGGAGTACATATAAATGGTGCGATGGTACAGAGAATAATATGACCAAATACAACGCTACCGATGGCCTCACAACCCTTCAGCCTGAAGACGATGCCGCCCACGTCAATTGGGGAGGGGAATGGCGAATGGCTGGTGATGCAGAGTGGACCGAATTGCGTGAGCAATGTGATTGGAAATGGACAACAATCAACGGCACGAAGGGCTATACGGTCACAGGCCCTAATGGCAATAGTATATTCCTTCCTGCTGCAGGTTTTTATTATGCGAGTGGTCTGAGCTATGTGAATAACCATGGCGATTACTGGTCTGGAACACGAAACTCTACTAGCGCGAGCAGCGCATTGCATGCGTATTTCACGAGTGATCTACTGATTAGAAGTAGCAGTTGGCGCTACTATGGTTTCCCAGTTCGCCCTATATTGCCAGCCGATAGAGAGATACTAACGCCAGCTACTCCAAGCAAGCGTATTGGTGTGTTCTCTGTGGCGGGTGAAAAGCGAGTAAGCTTCTCGCAGGGTAATCTGCAATATGTTCAATATCGCGATGAATGGCGCTTTGCTGAGAATCAATACGATTATATCGGCGAAGATAATATGATGGATGGCATGCTGGCTGAAAGGATAGACCTCTTTGGCTGGAGCGCAAACAATAGCACCGCC
>JAZLEE010000097.1:0-9211 GCA_045615085.1 Candidatus Aphodosoma sp.
ATTTTCGAGATAACGCTCTGCCATGAATTTAGCACGCAAAGGGTCGCCTGCCATGAAAACAGTTTTGGCAATTTCGCCATATTTTGCCCCAATGTGAGGCGTTGGTGTTTGATGTTCCATAATATATAAATTGAAAATTGAGAATTGAAAATTGAGAATTAACAACTTCGTTGTTGATTCTTGCTACGCTCGGGAACTGAAGTGCACTTCCTTGCGCTCGCTTATCGCAAAAATTAACTAGTAACTAAATATTACCATCTCGCAATTGCGGCAATCGAATTCGAGGAGGAAGCGGTCGTTGCCATTTTGGAGATAAAGTTCTTTTACTTGTGATTTTGGATTCTCCTTGCGACATAGACCTAAGGCATAACGAATGCAGTGTTTGGTGCGCATTAGTTCGGCATTAGGTTGATGTTGTTGCTCGAAAGCCATCTGCTTGACGTTGCAACCATGTTGTTCGTAGAATAACTTAGACTGTGAATTATAGATATTTGCACGATAATCCAAATCAGTTGTAATATAACTATGAGTAGTTGGTTTTATCTCTATCAACGAACGATTGTAGGTTTTTGCGCGATTTTGTTCGTGCAGTTCAACCAACTCGCGTCGCCACTCAGCGATTTGAGAGACTGGAATAAAGAGTGGGGTGTGTAGCGCTGAGAGGTCGATATTTTGTGCTTCAAAAATTGTACCACCTAGTTTCGACAACTGAGTGCGCCAGGTGTCTAACATTTTCTCTGGATTATTGGCTTTATCGCCTGAATATTCCACTGTTATTGAGGTTGATACTTTGTCGGTATCGGTCATAGATATGAGCAATTGGTTGTTTGTGGCTTGCAATTGGATATCTACGTGTATTTTTCGTTCGGCAGTTTTGCCCGCTAAAATACGCTCGAATGCTACATCGGAATTGCGGTAGACGAGGGTGCCTTTTTCTATCTTAGGCATAACGAGGGGCAAAAGACGACCCGACTCTACCTTGTTTACACGGAAGCCTTCGAACTCGCCTTTCTTATTGAGGAAACAAAGACCATCACCATTGACAATCTCACTTTTAGAGTTAAGACTCAATGCATTACGCCAAATGTCTTTGACTTTACCAATTGGTTCGCCTAAAGATTTAGGAGTGTCGAATGACCAAATATCGCGCTTACGCCCTTCGAGAAAATAGTCGGTAGCACCACGATAGAATGTTTTCTTTGGATTTGGTTCGAAGAAGAATGTTGTTTTACCAGATGATGATGCTTGGCGAGGTGAGCCTTCGAGTATTGCATCAAATTTGCGACGATAGTACGATGTGATATTCTTCACATAATCAATATCTTTTAATCGTCCTTCGATTTTGAACGAAGTGATGCCTGCATCAATCATCTCCTCAATATGACGCGAAGCATCGAAATCTTTTAGTGACAAAAGATGTTTTTTGCGGGCGAGGATATTCCCCTCTCCGTCAATCAAATCGTATGGCAAACGACACATTTGTGCACATGCGCCACGATTAGCACTACGTCCGCGAGCTGCCTCACTCATATAGCATTGCCCACTATACGAAACACATAATGCCCCATGAACAAAGGCTTCAAGTGCTACGTTGGTCTGCTCGGCCATTTGTCGCATAGTGGCTAACGGTGTTTCGCGCGCAAGGACTACTTGCTCGAATCCGCATTGCTCGAGAAACTTGACTTTCTCGACCGTACGCGTATCGCATTGAGTGCTGGCATGGAGGGCAATAGGAGGTAAATCCATTTGCAATAATGCCATATCTTGCACAATGAGAGCATCAACACCAACATTGTAGAGGTCGTTAACCAAATGTCGTGCCTGCTCCAATTCATCATCGCGAAGGATGGTATTCAACGTCACATACACACGTGCATAATACTTGTGTGCATACTCAACCAATCGAGCTATATCTTCGACAGAATTACCAGCCGCCACACGAGCACCAAACTGCGATGGACCTATGTACACCGCATCGGCACCATGATTGATGGCAGCCATGCCCACTTCGAGATTTTTGGCTGGACTTAATAATTCTATCTTAGGATTTTTTATTATCATTTTCTGAATTTGATACACACTGAGAGTGTGTATTTTTTAGGTTGCTTGCACCTTACTTGAAGGTTGCTCTATAGTATATTTAAATTTGGGATTTTTAAGAGTTGAATACACACTGTGAGTGGGTATTTTTTTGAGGGGTTTTAGTCGCGTTTGAAGATGTCGCGAGTGTAAACTTTTTCGGCTACATCATCGAGCGCACTATCATAACGATTGGCTATAATCGAATTGCTCATTGCTTTGAATCGTGCCAAATCGTTGACTACCAAACTACCGAAGAACGTAGTTCCGTCCTGCAATGTAGGCTCATAGATAATCACCTTTGCTCCTTTGGCTTTCACGCGTTTCATTACGCCTTGGATAGAACTTTGGCGGAAGTTGTCGGAGTTACTCTTCATTGTCAAACGATAGACCCCAATAACACACTCTTTCTCTTGTGCCGAATTGTAACTATTATTCGTATAACTATAATATCCAGCCAATTCCAATACGCGGTCGGAGATGAAATCCTTGCGCGTGCGATTGCTATCAACGATGGCCTTCACAAGATTTTGAGGTACATCTTCGTAGTTGGCGAGCAATTGTTTGGTGTCTTTAGGCAAGCAGTATCCACCATAACCAAACGAAGGATTGTTGTAGTGTGCACCTATGCGAGGGTCGAGGCAGACGCCATCGATTATCTGCTGAGTATTAAGACCTTTTAGTTCGGCATAAGTATCCAACTCATTGAAAAACGACACACGCAAAGCCAAATATGTGTTTGCAAAAAGTTTCACTGCTTCAGCTTCGGTGAATCCCATAAATAGAGTCTCGATATCTTGTTTGATAGCGCCTTGTTGAAGCAATGCGGCAAATCTATGGGCTTTTTCGACTAAATATTCATCCGACATATCGGTGCCAACGATAATACGACTTGGATATAAATTGTCATATAAAGCCTTTGATTCACGAAGGAATTCAGGCGAAAATATGATTTTATCTGTACCATACTTCTGACGTACATTGGCGGTAAATCCGACTGGGATAGTCGATTTTATAACCATAACAGCATTAGAATTATACTTTAACACTTGCTGTATCACACTCTCAACAGCTGAAGTGTCGAAAAAATTCTTCTGCGGATCGTAGTTGGTTGGCGCAGCAATCACTACAAAATCAGCATCACGATAGGCCTCTTCTGCGTCTAAAGTTGCTATTAAATTCAAATCTTTTTCGGCAAAAAACTTTTCAATATATTCGTCTTGGATAGGAGACTTTCGTTTGTTAACCATATCAACTCGCTCTGGCACAATATCCAATGCTACAACGCTCTGATGTTGAGCTAATAATGTTGCGATAGAAAGTCCTACATATCCTGTACCAACTACTGCTATTTTCATACTAATCAATATATATGTTATTATCTTCCTTTATACATCTCTTCGTAGTATTTCTCATACTCGCCTGATGTGATATTGTCCATCCACTCTTGATTGTCGAGATACCAACGAACTGTGCGCTCGATGCCTTCTTCGAATTGAAGCGATGGTTCCCAACCAAGTTCGCGTTGAAGTTTTGTACTGTCGATTGCATAACGCATGTCGTGACCTGCACGATCTGTTACGTATGTAATGAGTTCGAGACTCGCACCTTCGGGATTGCCTAATATGCGGTCGACTGTGGCAATCATCACTTTGATAAGGTCGATATTCTTCCACTCGTTGAAACCACCGATATTATAGGTATCTGCAATCTTACCTTCGTGGAATATCAAATCGATTGCACGTGCATGGTCCTCTACATATAACCAGTCACGAACATTCTCTCCCTTACCATACACTGGCAATGGTTTGCGATGACGGATGTTGCTGATAAACAATGGTATCAATTTTTCAGGGAATTGATATGGTCCGTAGTTATTCGAACAGTTGGTTACAATCGTTGGCATGCCATAAGTGTCGTGGAAAGCACGCACGAAGTGGTCAGAAGAAGCTTTCGCTGCTGAATATGGCGAGTGCGGATTGTATTTGGTGTCTTCATAAAAGAAGTCTTTACCGTAGGCTTTATGACCTTCTGACGATGCCACGGTTTTGAACGGAGGCTCAATACCCTCTGGATTGGTCATCTCCAATGCGCCATACACCTCGTCGGTAGAGATGTGATAGAATCGTTTGCCTTCATAGCGTTCTGGCAACGACTCCCAATAGAGTTTTGCGGCTTGAAGAAGAGACAATGTTCCCATCACATTGGTACGCGCAAAGGTGAATGGGTCTTTGATACTGCGGTCGACATGACTCTCTGCTGCAAGGTGGATAATACCATCTACTTTCTCATCTTGCATCAATTGATAGAATGCTTCAAAATCGCAAATATCCATTCTAACAAACTTATAATTAGGCGCATCTTCTATATCTTTGAGGTTAGCAAGATTGCCTGCATAGGTCAACTTATCAATGTTTATGATGTTATATTCTGGATATTTGTTTACAAACAAACGTACTACGTGCGAGCCAATAAAACCTGCTCCACCTGTGATAACTATATTTCTTTTCATGATAATTTAACTTTATTCAAATTCAGGATAAAGGTTTTCGTTGTAATCAAATGGCGAATCAAAATCTTTCAAACACAAGTGCTTTGTATCTTTTTCTGAAAGAATAGCTTCCTCCAATGCTATCTGCCAATCAATTCCGAGTGTTTCATCTTTGATATTTATACCGCCATCGGCTTCTGGGGCATAGAAATTATCGCACTTATACTGAAAAACTGCCGTTTCGCTAAGCACAACAAATCCATGAGCAAAGCCTCGTGGCACGAAAAATTGTCGATGGTTATCTTCGCTCAATTCTACGGCAACATGCTGACCATAAGTTGGCGAACCTTTGCGTATATCTACCGCCACATCAAGCACTCTGCCCTTGACACAACGCACCAATTTGCTTTGCGCAAATGGTGGTCGTTGAAAATGCAATCCACGCATTACGCCATAACTCGACATACTTTCGTTATCTTGTACAAAGTTCACTTTGCGCACTTTTGCCTCAAACTCTCGTTGCGAAAAACTTTCAAAGAAATATCCGCGCGCATCGCCAAAGATTTTTGGTTCGATAATTACCAAACCGTCTATATCTGTTTTTATTACTTCCATAAATATCAACCCAAATTTGGTTTGCCTGTTGTTTTGATTTCGTCAATTACTTTTATCAAATATTGACCATATTGATTTTTAATCATTGGTTGAGCCAACTGACGCATACGTTCTTCCGAAATCCATCCTTGACGATATGCAATTGCCTCAAGACATGCTATTTTCAAACCTTGACGTTTTTCCAATACCTCTATATATGTAGATGCTTCGGAAAGCGAATCGTGCGTACCTGTATCAAGCCATGCAAAACCACGACCAAGTGTTTGAACTTTCAACTCACCATCAGCCAAAAATTCTTGATTGACCGTCGTGATTTCATACTCACCACGTGCCGAAGGTTTGATATTTCGTGCTACATCTACCACTTTATTTGGATAGAAATAGAGTCCTACCACTGCATAGTTTGATTTTGGCTGCGCTGGTTTCTCTTCGATTGAAAGGCAGTTGCCTTTATCATCAAATTCAGCCACACCATAGCGCTCTGGGTCATTTACCCAA
Organism: Candidatus Aphodosoma sp.; assembly: GCA_045615085.1. Classification (GTDB taxonomy): domain Bacteria; phylum Bacteroidota; class Bacteroidia; order Bacteroidales; family Paludibacteraceae; genus Aphodosoma. The sequence goes on from JAZLEE010000097.1 coordinate 5,684, forward strand.
TAACCAAATACGGTTGCTTTTTGTTCTTCCTCAGCCGTACGCACTGCCTCGCGCAACATGCCGGTGAAACCTGCGCCATGGAAAATATTATCGCCTAAGACAAGACATGCTGTATCATCACCTATAAAATCGGCACCTATCGTGAATGCTTGCGCCAAACCATCAGGACTTGGTTGCTCGGCATACTCAAAGCGCACTCCATAATCCGAACCATCACCCAACAATCGCTTAAATCCAGGCAAATCATGAGGCGTAGAGATAATCAATATCTCTCTAATTCCAGCTAACATCAACACCGATATTGGATAATAAACCATTGGTTTATCATAAATTGGCATCAACTGTTTCGAAATACCTTTAGTTATCGGATACAAACGTGTACCACTACCACCTGCTAATACAATTCCTTTCATAATATTATATGTTTTAAGGTTATAAATTTACTTTCTAAATTCTTTCACTACTTCTAATGGCCACTTCCAATTTTGATATACTGCCTGCACTATCGTAGGAGCCAATATCATTCCTAACAAGCCCCAATCCAACCACACTACAAACACACACAATAGCACAATCACACCTAAAGCCGACAACAACGATGCTTTGAAAAATGGCACTTCATTTCGTGCTAATAAATATTGTGCTGCATTTGCATGATTATATTCCAAATAATGTTGCACCCACACCAAAATCAATAATCCCGTAGGCAACAACATTGTTCCGCTCTTCAACACTCCAAGCATCCAATCTCCCCACAAAACTATAATCACTCCTGACAACGCAAAGACTACAAACATCACCACACTCGACGCGTAAAACATTCTTTTCACCAAATCAATCCTACCCTCTACTCGCCACTGAAACACTTTCGGCATATACACTCTCGACACTATTCCACCCATCATTCCTATCACCACCAACAGTTGCAATGTTATTCCATACGATGCCATCAATTCCAACGACACAAACAAAGAACCGATAAATATACTCGACTTGTTTATAATAAATCCTCCCAACGACGTCAACCCTACCTTCACAGCATTTGGTGTTATTGCCGACAATATTTTTTTATAATCATCTCCTTCCGCAATTCTCAAATTTTCAATAATATCTTTTGTAAAAAATGCTCGTTTGCTCAAAAATCTAACTAACAACACCGATATTGCTTGCGACGACACAATAGCCACCAATCCTCCACCCATCATAATCAACACTATAGCAAAAAGTATATAAACCACATTACCCGCAAATATAATCTGATGCACTCGCTTCACCAAACCTCGCCCATTCAACAACGACTCATAATAGAGCGTATACAAATTATAACAATTAATCACAACCACCACAATCCATGCCACATAAACCTCTCGCACATCTCCACTATAATCCGTCATCAACGAATGAATGTAAATAGTACCTACCACTGCAAACAATCCAAACAACACTATTGCCATTCGCGAATAGAAATATCGCATCGCCCTAATAGTGCCAGCCAACAACCCATAATCCACACTCTCAACATCAACCACTTTCTCATACCCCTCCTTCTTTAAGGTCTTAACCCCACTAAACACATACGACACATTTCTTGCAAACGAAGTATTAAACCCAAAATCAAATAGATACGTCAACTGCGCTATTGTTGTAAATATAGTCCAAACACCAACCTTCTCTGCTGGCAACATCCGCAAAATAAACGGAAAAAGCAACACCCCTGCCCCAATCTTAAAAAAAGTAGCCAAAAGTGTCCACACAAAATCCTTTTTCCCTATATTCTCTACTGCCATCTAACTCTATATTTTTCCAACAAACATTCTGATATAGTGCACTTTACACACCGCACTCCATAACAAAAATATACAAACATACTAATTTACAAAGATAAATATATTTTTTTACATAAACAAACAAAAAACTCTTTTTTTACTTGATTCCCGCAAACATCTTCCTCTTTTAATCCAAAAATGTATTTTTTTTGCAACAAACACACGTCAATTTGCTCTCTTTTCAAAAAAAACTACTATCTTTGCAAAAAAATAATAATTTCCACAATTATGAACAAAAAAGTCATACTTCCTCTCTTCTGCATCACACTTTTGTGTCTTTGCTCTCTTTCTGCATGTTGCAATAATAATCAACAAGTTACGCCTAAAGTCAAAACTGGTATCGAAGTTCTTCGCGACCGCAATTTCGACATTCTCAAAGGCAAACGTGTCGGTCTTGTCACCAACCCTACTGGTGTTGATTCGCACCTAAAATCTACAATCGACATCCTTCACGAAGCCGAAGATATCGAACTCGTTGCTCTTTTTGCACCCGAACATGGTGTGCGTGGCGACGTATATGCTGGCGATCATGTAGATAACACCACCGACCCTCGCACAGGTGTACCTATGTACTCTATCTTTGGCAAAACCCGCAAACCTACGCCCGAAATGCTCGAAAATGTCGATGTCATCGTCTACGACATCCAAGACATCGGTTGTCGTTCCTACACTTTCATATCTACTATGGGTATGTGTATGATGGCTGCTGCCGAAAACAACAAAGATTTTGTAGTCCTCGATCGTCCTAACCCTCTCGGTGGCAATCGCATCGAAGGCAATCTCGCCGAGGATGGCTACATCTCATTCGTTTCTCAATTCAAAATCCCTTACCTCTACGGACAAACTCCGGGCGAACTTGCTATTATGCTCAACGAAGAGGGTATGCTTGGCGCGAAATGCCGCCTCACTGTCATCCCTATGGAGGGTTGGACTCGCGATATGACTTGGGACGAAACTGGCCTCGAATGGATTCCTGCTTCGCCTCACATCCCTTACCCACAATCGGCTATCTACTATCCTGTTACAGGTATTCTTGGCGAACTCTACTTCATCAATATGGGCGTTGGCTATCCTCTCCCTTTCCAAACTATCGGTGCCCCATGGTTCAATGCCGATTCTCTTGCAACCAACCTCAATGCTCTCAATCTCCCTGGCGTGCTTTTCCGCCCTATCCACTACAAACCTTACTATTCTACTTCTAAAGGCGAACTTTGTGGCGGTGTTCAAATCTACATCACTGAGTACGAAAAAGCCCGCCTCACCGAAATCCAATTCTACGTAATGCAAGTTGTCAAAGAGATGTATCCTCACCGCGACATTTTCAAAGAAGCGCCTCAAAATCGTTTCCAAATGTTCGACAAGGTGTGTGGTACAAACTTCATCCGCGAGAAATTTTCCGAAACTTATCGCTGGGCAGATGTCAAAGATTATTTCGAAAAAGACGAGGCTGCTTATCGCCAACTTTCATCAAAATATTACCTCTACAAATAACCCATCTGAATACACACTCTCATTGTGTATTCAATTCTTAAATTTCCAAATTTTAAACATACTATACAGCAACCTTCAAGCAAGGTGCAAGCAACCCGAAAAATACCCACTCACAGTGTGTATCGCCTCTCAAAATCTATCCAAAATCCAATTTGACTAATTAGACCAATTTGACTAAAAACATTTACTGTCTCATAGAAAGAAAAATCAT
>JAZLEE010000098.1:0-2431 GCA_045615085.1 Candidatus Aphodosoma sp.
TAACCTCACAGCTGGTGCTTACATCGTTCGCACTGCTGAAGGCGTTGCTAAGGTAATGGTTAAATAATAATTTATCATTCTTTTATATTATAAAGGGTGGGTGGAATTCCACCTACCCTTTATTTTTTTTTATAAAAATTGTGGTATTGATTATATTATTGATGTGGTTATTTTTTTTCTGTCGTAAAAAAACAATGATACTATGAAAAAGGTATTGATTCTATTTGCAGTATGTGTACTTTGTAGTGTACAAATGTTGGCTCTTGATACTCTTGCATTGAATGGAGTAAAGTTTTCTGTTGATACTACAGCGGTTTATCCTATTGGTCCAAGTACCAAATATATAGCAATGACTCTAACACGTGCCGATGGCAAAGTGCTTCATGTATATCAAACTCTTGTCGATCGCACAAACCAATATATATCTTTTGAAGCGGCTGTTGGTCGCGACTCTATCCTTGGTGGAGAATGTATTTCTACTGTGGCAAAACGCCATAGCACCGAAGGTTATCATCTTTTTGCTGGTCATAATGGCGACTTCTATGTTACTCAAGGCGATGTAGGTTTGCCTACAGGTGCCTGTGTGTGCGACAATCAGTTGGCTTACACGCCCAACAATAGCCGTCCCGTAGCCGCTTATGCCGAAGATGGCACTCCTTATGCAGGTCAGTTCCGATTTAATGGTGCTGCCATTCACAACGGCGACACTCTGAAAATCAATCACGTAAATTATAATCGTCTTGAAAATCAATTAGTCCTTTACAACAATCTCCAAGGCAAATCTACACGTGTCAACGAGCATGGCGTTGAGGTTGTGGTTACGCTTGCCGAAGGCGAATCGTGGGGTATGAATCGTGACATAAAAGTTGTTGCAACCGAATATCGTGCCTATCAAATAGGTGCTGTAATCCCACAAAATGGCGCTGTCTTGTCGGGCCATGGCACTATGGCTACAGCGCTCACAACCATTGCTGTTGGCGACACCATCACTTTGGCTCTTAACACCACAATGGATGGTGCATCTGTTGCAATTGCCAACTGTGTAGGTGGCGACCCTCGTGCTTTGATGCTCAAAGATGGCAAGGTAGAGACTGCTGAAATCTGGGACGAACTCCATCCTCGTACTGGTTGGGGATTCTCTCAAACTGGCGACACAGTTATCTATTGTATCGTCGATGGTCGTGGCACATCTATGGGTTGCAACACTAAGGCTCTTGCCGAAATTATGCAATCGGCTGGTGCTTATACAGCAGTCAACCTCGATGGTGGCGGTTCTTCTTCTATGTATATCGACCCATTCGGACCAATGAACACATGTAGCGATGGTTATGAACGTTCGGTGTCGAATGGTATGTTTGTGGTGAACAATGCACCATCCGACAATGTCATTTCGGCAATTTCGGCTAATATCAATCATATTAAGTTGCCGATGTATGGCACATATACTCCACTTGTATTTGGTTATAATCAATATGGAGCCTTGATAAACACCGATGTACAAGGTTTCGAACTCTCTTGCGACCCATCACTCGGTCATATCGAAGATGGTCAATTTGTAGCATCTGGCACAGCAGAGGGCTACCTCACAATCACCTACCAAGGTGCAACTACACAAGTGCATATTATCAAAAACAACGAGGCTGCTATTGCTATTCGTCTCGATTCTGTTTTGATTGATGATGTGCGTGAATATCCTATCGAAGTGCAATCAATCATTGGTATCAATACACAACTCATTCAACCAAAAGCATTGACTTGGACAATCGAAGACCCTACAGTTTGTAGTGTGGTGGATGGCGTGTTGACAGGTTTGGCAAATGGCACAACCCTCGTGGTAGGACAATTGGGTGAAGCAAAAGATACATTGAAAGTGGTGGTTGAAATCCCAGAAAGCAATGTTGCAACTATGTTGTTGACTGATACAGAAGTGGCAGATTGGAGTGTAAAAGCAGCATCAACTAAATGGAATACAACTCTCGTGCCTGCTACTGACGATGATAATGCTAAACTCACATTCTCATATTCAGTTCAACGTAATCCATATATTCAGTTGAATACAAATATGCGTCTATATAGTTTGCCTAAGAGAATATCTTTGACTTTGAATCCTAATTCGGCTATGTTTAGCGGCGTTATGTTTGCAATTAAAGCCAACAGCGAACCACTTGCTACATATGTAGAGGTGAACAATATCGAAGCCAACAAAGAGCAAACTATAACATTGAATTTTGCTGAAGTGTTGTCAACGCCTAATGATATTGCTATCTATCCATTGATATTAGAATATATCAAATTTAATATCAGCACAGAGATAGAGAAAAAAGATCATGTTGTAGATATTAAGAATTTGCAATTGATTTATGACGAGATGATTGTAGAGATAGAAGATGTGGTAAACAATCAAGGATTGATGGTATATCCAAATCCTGCA
>JAZLEE010000099.1:0-1657 GCA_045615085.1 Candidatus Aphodosoma sp.
ACTTGTGCGCGCTCTGCATCAGAACGCAAGTCGATATGGATTTCTGAGCAAGGACCACAAGGACCTGTATCGCCCATTTCCCAGAAGTTATCTTTTTTGTTACCGTTGATGATACGGTCAACAGCGATATATTTAGCCCAGATGTCGGCAGCTTCGTTGTCGCGGTCGAGACCTTCGGCAGGCGAGCCTTCGAATACTGTTACATAAAGGCGGTCTTTGTCGAGTTTGAGCACTTCAGTAAGATATTCCCAAGCCCAAGCAATAGCCTCTGCTTTGAAATAGTCGCCAAACGACCAGTTGCCCAACATCTCAAACATAGTATGGTGGTATGTGTCGTGACCTACCTCTTCGAGGTCGTTGTGTTTACCGCTCACACGCAAACATTTTTGCGAGTCAGCAACACGTGGATATTTAATAGGGTCGTTGCCCAAGATGATGTTTTTGAACTGGTTCATACCAGCATTTGTGAACATCAATGTAGGGTCACCTTTGATGACCATAGGTGCAGAAGGAACGATTTTGTGCCCTTTAGAAGCAAAAAAATCGAGGAACGATTTACGAATTTCTTTTGATGTCATTGTATTGTATTATTAGATATTTTTTAACAAGATTTGGCTCCGCCTTCTTCCTTCTTGCAAGGCATAAAGCAAGCATGCTTGCTCTCTACTCTTGCTGCGAGCGTCAGTTTTTGCTTCACTCAGCAATTTAAGTAAACTTAATTGCTTTCGTTTATTGCAGAAATTAATAGCGAAACACGAGATATAAGACTTATACTCGGCGTAATAAGCACGACTATATAGTGCATACAATCAATCTGCAAAGTTACAAAAAATTATTTGATTATACAAGTATAGAAAAAATAGAGGATGTATCAAAATAAATACACCCTCATTTTTTATTTATTCTTTGTAGAAACAATGCTTTAATCAAGGAGACCAAGAGCTACGTCCATCATATTGGTGAATGATGTTTGACGTTGTTCCGACGTTGTGGCTTCACCTGTAAAGATACAATCAGAAATAGTACAAATAACCAATGCTTTTTTGCCTGCGCGAGCTGCATTGCAATAAAGAGCTGGAGCCTCCATTTCGACTGCCAATACACCCATTTTTGCCCATTTTTCAGCCGAAGGAGTATCTTCGTAGAACACATCACTTGAGTAGATATTACCCACCATATATCTATATCCAAACTCTTCAGCTTTTTCGACAGCTTTACGAGCTAATCCGAAGTCGGCAATAGGAGCAAATGTGCCAGGCAAGCCATATTGAGACGCATAATTGCTATTAGTGCAAGCACCCAAAGCAATGACAATATCGCCAATATGCAAATCTTTGTGGAATGCACCAGCCGAACCTACGCGAACAATAGTGTCGACATCGTAGAAATTATACAATTCATAAGTATAAATACCAATAGAAGGAATACCCATACCATGACCCATGATAGAGACACGATGACCTTTGTATGTACCAGTGAAACCAAGCATACCACGCACATTGTTGAATTGCACTGGATTTTCGAGATAACGCTCTGCCATGAATTTAGCACGCAAAGGGTCGCCTGCCATGAAAACAGTTTTGGCAATTTCGCCATATTTTGCCCCAATGTGAGGCGTTGGTGTTTGATGTTCCATAATATATAAATTGAAAATTGA
>JAZLEE010000100.1:0-1780 GCA_045615085.1 Candidatus Aphodosoma sp.
TGTATATCCAGGTCATGGGTCTTACACCACTATCGGCGACGAGAAAAAGTGCAATCCTTTTCTATAACCCTACATCAAGCAAGGTGCAAGCAACCTATACCAAAGAAGAGTGACATTTATATCATCACAAATAATAATCAAAAAAAACAAAATATTATGGAATTTCAAGCAAACGAAGGAAAAAAATTGACCATCACAATTGATGGTGTTGAGTATTTGCGTATCCCAGTGAAGACTCATGTTGTAATGCGCGAGGATGACCTCGGCGAAGTGGTTGATAAATATACAAAAGATATTCGCCAAGAGGGTGACATCATCTTCTGCAGCGAAAAAATTGTGGCTATCACACAGGGTCGTTCGTTCCACATCAATGACATCCACCCATCGTGGTTGGCTAAGTTTTTGGTGAAATTTGTATATAAATCACCTTATGGCATCGGTTTGGGTAGCCCTTACACTATGCAATTGGCGATTGAGGATGTGGGTATTCCACGTATTATGCTCGGATGTTTGGCTGCTTTGGTGACTAAACCTTTCGGTGTGCGCGGTGCGTTCTACAAAGTGTGTGGTCCAAGAGCTTATGCTATTGATGGTCCATGCGAATACACATTGCCTCCATACAATCAATATGCTAAGATGGCTCCTAAAAATCCTGACAAAGTGGCTCGCCAAATGAAAGAGAAATTGGGCAATGAGTTTATCGTGTTGGATGCTAACGACTTGAATGTTGATATCCTTGGCAAATCAAGCAAATCATTGGATGACAACTTCTTGAAAGCTTTGTTCAAAGATAATCCTCTCGGTCAATCGTCACAACAAACTCCGATTGCGATTGTGAGAAAAGCATAAATAATTTGAAAGTTGAAAATTGAAAGTTGAAATTTACCTTCGGTATAAACTTTCATGCTTCAACTTTTACATTTCAATTAAAATTATGGATTTATTAAGTATTATTTGGGATGTTAATCCTGTAGCTTTGTCGCTCGGACCACTCGAAATTCGTTGGTATGGAGTGATTTATGCCTTTGGTTTTTTTGTTGCCATCAACATTATCGGCAAAATATTCAAAAAAGAGGGTGCTCCTGAAGAGTGGCTCGACAAGGTGTTTGTCTATTTTATCCTTGCCGTAATTATTGGTTCGCGCCTCGGTCACGTATTCTTCTACGATTGGGCATACTACTCTCAACACCCTGCCGAAATATTTATGGTGTGGCGTGGTGGTCTTGCCTCACATGGTGGAGCCGCTGCAATGATACTAACCGCATGGCTTCTAACAAAATACATGACAAAAGTCAGCTTTTTCTGGCTCACCGACCGTGTATTCGTAGGTTCGGCATTCGTGGCATGCCTTATCCGCCTTGGCAACCTTATGAACTCGGAAATCTATGGCGAACCTACCGATTTGCCTTGGGGTTTCATCTTCGTGCGTGGCGACATAAACAACACTATTCCTTGTCACCCAACTCAACTCTACGAAGCCTCAGCCTACCTTCTCGTCTTTTTCCTCCTCTATTGGATGTATTGGAAAAAAGATGCTGGCAAATACAATGGTTTGTTGACTGGCGTTGGCTTCTTAGGCATTTTCATATCTCGCCAGATTATCGAAATGATTAAGAATCCTCAATCGGATTTCGAGGTAGATATGACCTTCAACATGGGTCAATGGCTCTCTGTGCCATTCATCCTATTCGGAGCATTCCTCGTGATTCGTGCTCTCAAAAAAGGTCCTGTAGAATATCATCTACCTACGCCTAAACCTCAAAAAACTAAGAAATGATTA
>JAZLEE010000101.1:0-3649 GCA_045615085.1 Candidatus Aphodosoma sp.
GAGAAGGCATTGAAAGGCGCACCCGTGTTGAGCGACACGATAGAAGGTAGGAGGTCGCCAGCCATAGGGTGCCAGTTTTGACCAGCAATGAGTTGGTGGTGTTTCCAGTTGAGGCCCACCCAAGCGTGGCGGATGCGGAACATATTGTAGTTGGCACCAGCGCCGCAGAAGTCAGTTTCGATTTTGGCATTGAAGTACATGCCATTGAATTCAGGAGACTTAACGTTGAATCCGAGGCGAGATACCACGGCCAATAATCGAGTAGAAGGTATGGCATTGAGGTCGTCGCCTGCGGTGTTGAAATTGTTGTCCATTGGGATGAAATTGAACAATTCGCCTACCGAAGCGAGGGTTTTGCGAGAATCGAAAGTGAAGTCGTTGCGCACGAAACCATATATCTCGAGTTCGTAGGGATTAGGTTTTGGCGCAGTTTTGGTTGTGTCGTTGGCAAAAGTGGTAATTGACACGAGGAGAGACACTAGTGTAAGTAGTGTGATTTTTAGTCTTTTAGTCATGATTTTGATAGTTTGTTTTTCGAAATGCAAAGTTATGAAAAAATATTAATATAGGCACTGATTATTTAGAGTTTTTTGTCAGTCTTCTTCGAGATAGGTTGCTTGAAGGTCGCTGGTTGGGTAGAAAAAAAGAGACGCAATGTATTGCGTCTCTACTTTGTTATATGTAGCTCTTATTAGAGTTGAGCGGTTTTTGCTTTGAGCCATTCTGCCTCTTCGGCTGTGAGATATGGCGCGAGAGCGTTGTACACCATACGGTGGTAGGCGTTGATTTGGAGGAGTTCGTCAGGCGAAAGCATGCTGATTTCGATTGAACGACTGTCGTATGGGAAGAGAGTCAATGCACGGAAGTGTAAGAAGCGACCGAACTCGTTGACATTGTTGTCGTAGTCGGCAACAGCCACAAGGTTCTCGATGCGGATGCCGTGTTTGCCTGCACGATAGAGACCTGGCTCGTTAGAGAGGAGCATACCTGGTTCGAGAATAGTTGGGTTTTCGTCCATACGGATTGATTGTGGTCCTTCGTGCACATTGAGACAGTGGCCGATGCCGTGACCTGTGCCGTGACCATATTGGAGTTCGGCATTCCAGAGGAAGCAACGAGCGAGCACGTCGAGTTGAGCTCCGCGTGTGTCGTAAGGGAAGAGTTGGTGACCGAGAGCTAAGTGGCCTTTGAGTACCAAAGTATAGTCGGCTTTCATCTCAGCTGTAGGGTTGCCAAGGGCTACGGTACGAGTGATGTCGGTTGTGCCATCGTAGTATTGACCACCAGAGTCGAGAAGGAAGAATGATTCGTTTTTGAGTTCTATATTAGAAGTTTCGTCGGCAGAGTAGTGAACAATAGCACCGTGAGGGCCATAGCCAGCAATAGTGCCAAAACTTTCGGTGATGAAGCCTTCTTGCTCGGCACGGCATTCGTGAAGGCGGTCGATAGCTGAGAGTTCGGTAACGGTTTCGCCTTTTGCCATAGCCTCTTCGAGCCACTTCCAGAAACGAACGAGAGCAACACCATCTTTGCGCATAGCACGTTCGACACCTGCGAGTTCGACTGCATTTTTGATACATTTCATGCGGAATACAGGCGAAGGGAGTTCGATGATAGCCTCAACTGCAGGAATTGCTTTGTAGAGAGCATAGTTGCATTTGACAGGGTCGACAGCAATGCGAGTGGCAGCACCAAGAGATGAGATGGCTGGTTTGATGTCGGTATAGTCGCGAGTAGCAACGTTAGCTTTAGCAAGGTGAGCGAGTGCCTCGTCGGTGAGTTTGTCAGGATTGATGAAGAGAGTAGCATCTTTGTCGGTAACGAGACCGAAGGCAATGAGTACAGGGTTGTAGTCGATGTCGGCACCACGGAGGTTGAAGAGCCAAGCGATGTCGTCGAGGGCTGTGATGAGGAGCGTGTTGGCACCAGCATCGGCCATACGAGAGCGAAGAGCAGTGAGTTTGTCGGCAGTTGACTGACCACAATGAGTTTCGTCGAATACTACAGCCTTAGATTGAGGCATAGCAGGACGGTCGGTCCAAATAGCATTGATGAAATCGAATTCGGTGTAGATGTTGAGACCAGCAGCACGAAGTTCGGCTTCGAGAGCTTTGTAACCATTGATAGATATCATATCAGGGTTGATGGCAACAGTTTTGCCAGCACCGAGAGTAGTTTTGAGCCATTGGTTGATGGTAGGAGTGCCAATTTCGCCCTCTTTTTGGAGAGTGAGGCCAGAGAGTTGGAGTTGTTCGCTTGCTTGGAGGAAATAGCGAGAGTCGGTCCAAAGACATCCGCCATCGGCAGTGATTACGGCAGTACCAGCAGAACCTGTGAATGCTGATACATAGTTGCGTTCTTGCCAGTGAGCCGCGATGTATTCGCTTGCGTGAGGGTCGGTGCCAGGAACGATGAGAGCATCGACTTTGTGCTCTGCCATGAGAGCGCGGAGGGATGTGAGTTGTTTCATTAGTTATTATTTTTATTGTTAAAAAATTTGTTTTATTGTTTTGTTACTTTTGTCATTGTCTTCTTTGTTCCTTTTGTGACCAAAAGGAACCAAAAGTCTCGTGCTGTGCTTAAAAACGCTAAAGTCTAATAATAAATCCTACAGCGCTTTAAACTCGGGCAAACATTTCTGCTCTCCACAATTCTGACTCTTGCCCGATAGACTTTATACTCCGTTCTTGACCTGTGTAACCTCGCCAGAAACCGCTGCTTAACGGATTTATTATTATCCTTTCGAGCCGCATTTTTAAGACAAGGCACGAACCCACCATGCGGCGTTAACGTGCGTTTTTTTAGGGTGAGGCATGAAAGCCATTCCGTGTGTGCGAGTATTGAGAAAAGTCTTTTGTTTCGAACTTACACTTTTATTCTGCAAAGATAGGTATTTTTTTGTAATAGTGAAAATTTTTTTTGTTGTTTATTAAACTTTTTTGTTTGGAAGAGGTCAAAATGACAAACGATATCGAAAAAGCGCGCAAATAACGTAGTATTAATTATCTAAAATGGATGAGATTATGAGACGTATATTGTTTATATTGGCTGTAGTGTTGACTGCGATAGGATTGCAGGCGCAACAAAGAGTGACGGTAGAAGCACAAAGTTATCAGGTGAGTGATAATCTTGACCTTGAAGCTGTGGCTATTACGTTTGGAGAATCGAAAAATATTGAGGATTTTGAACGTAGGTTGAATGATCCGGATAATAGACTTTCGAATCTTGATTTGAATAACGATGGGTATGTAGATTTTCTCAGAGTGGTGGAGGTTACCGAAAAAGGTACGCACTTGATAGTGATACAGGCAGTGATAGGCGAGGATTTGTATCAAGACGTGGCAACGGTGATTGTGGAAGGCGAGAATGAGAAAACAGCGAGTGTGACGATAGTGGGTAGTCGCGATATATATGGTGATAACTACGTGATTGTGCCAAAATATGTGGTGAGACCTGTGATTTTTGGTTGGTTCTGGACTCCAGCTTATGCTGTATATCACTCGGCTTGGTATTGGGGATTCTATCCAAGTTATTATCATAGTCACTTGTGCTGGGGGTATCATACATATCATAGACACATGCATAGATGGCATACACACTATCATAACCATTGCCACTTCCATCGTCCGAAAGAGTATCATCATAGCGC
>JAZLEE010000102.1:0-1616 GCA_045615085.1 Candidatus Aphodosoma sp.
ATATGTAAATCTACTATTTTGCCAATGCACCATCCCAGAAACCAAAGGATATGTGGAACCAATGCCAACATAATAGCGCCTACAAGGCAGAAACATAGCATTATTTGTGTAGCTTTCATATGTCAATATTCTTCATTATAACAAAAGTAATCAAAAATATTAGTATAAACGCATTTAATACGACTTTTATTGCCAAGAGTAGTTCATTATTTGCAAATATACGAATCTCCATCGATATTGAGGTCAAAACGCTCCCTCTCCGCAATAAAGGGTGTAAATCAGGTAGTTACGAGATTTACACCCAAAAATCAAGGTTGGGTGTGTTTTTTTGATTTTTTAAGATAAATGCTGGCGAAAAAAGAAGAATGAGTGTCTTTCTCTTTTCGTCAGCATCTTTTTTAAGTGCTGCCCAAGCGAAAATAGGTTTATTCCGTTTTGGGTATATAGCCAATGGAATAAACTAAACTTACAAAATAATCTCCAAATATTTTGTATATTAAAAATAATCCGTACCTTTGCATTAACAAAATTGTTAAACCAAATTGTTAAATCACCATATTAACAGAAAAATAATGAGCGAACAAGTAGCACAAAGCAAAGAACAACAGATACTTGAAGCAGCGGAGCGAGAGTTTTTGGAAAAGGGTTATGATGGAGCGAGAACAACATCAATAGCCAAAGCTGCGGGTGTAACACACGCTATGTTGCATTACTATTTCCGTACAAAAGAGCAACTCTTTGAGCGTTTCATCGACAAAAAGATGTCAGAGGTAGTTCCTTTATTGACACATCTTTTTGGCAATAGCGACCTTCCGTTGGTGGAGCGTATCGAGGAGACAATATCTGTCCATTTCGATTTTGTAGCAACCAATCCCGACCTTCCTCGATTTTTGATAAATGAGATACTCCCCTACAAAGAACGATGCGACCTTTTTTATTCAAAGGTGGCAAACTTTCTCTATTTTTTTAATAATCTTCAAAGGGAGGTTAATGAGGCAGCAGCAAGAGGCGAGGTTGAGCAGTTCAATGTATTATTGTTGTTTCAGTCCGTTCTATCGCTTAATATATTCCCATCTTTAATGATAAATATAATTGAGAACTTGATGAGCAACAACGAACAATCAATGAAAGAGATCTTCGCTCAGCGCAAGGCTGAAAACATAGAACTTATTATGCGAAGAATCAAAAAGATATAGTATGAAACGGACTATTTTTTTATCGTTAATGGTACTAACAGCACTCACCTCTCGGGCACAGACGCTCGAAGAGTGTTGCAATTTGGCACGAGAACACTATCCCGAGATTAGGCAATACGACCTAATAGCGGAGACCGAACAGTACAACATATCGAATGCTGCTTGTGCGTGGATTCCACAGGTGGTACTATCGGGGCAAGCTACCTATCAATCAGCGACACCTACCTATCCCGAGGCATTTAATGCAATGATTGCCGCCAATGGATTGGATATGTCGGGCATCCGCAAAGACCAATACAAAGTGGCTATCGATGTGTCGCAGAATATTTGGGATGGAGGTCAATCAAAAGCTAATCGTGAGATTGCCGAGGCGGAGGCTGCTGTCGAGCGTAGTCGAGTAGATGTATCACTCTACGACCT